>JANQWV010000067.1:15361-34966 GCA_030729695.1 Flavobacteriales bacterium
GCAAGGTCCTGCGGAAGGTGCTTCGCAAGAGAATACAGAAGGGAATACAGTCGCGACGAGGTTTAGTGTTCCGAACGGCTATGCCCGAAAATCCTACGCGGCCGGGACGTTCGGAAATTATTTGCAGCAGTTGCCGCTGAAACCTTCGGGAACGCTAACGAAGCGATACAACGGAGATACGAAACCGAATAAAGTTGCAGCGGCTGTCATTGACATTTCAGTTGGCACTTCAGACCTGCAACAGTGTGCCGATGCCATTATGCGGCTGCGCGCCGAGTGGCTGTTCGCAGAGAAACGGTTCGATGATATCGCCTTCGATCTAACGAACGGATTCAACATGAAATATTCCGAATGGAAAAAAGGAAAGCGATTGAACAGCGCTTGCAACGGTTGGACAGCCGGAGGAACCGCTTCAGAGACGCACGACGATTTCATGAATTACATGAAGAAAATCTTCACCTACGCTGGAACGCTTTCCCTTTCCAAAGAACTTCAATCCAAGAACATTGCAAACCTGGAAGCCGGCGATGTCTTCATTAAAGGCGGATCTCCCGGACACGCCGTTATTGTTGTTGATGTGGCTGAAGGAAGTGAAGGCAAGTTGTTCATGCTAGCGCAGAGCTACATGCCCGCGCAAGACATTGAAATTTTAAAGAATCCGAACAACGCGGGAATGTCGCCATGGTTCAAGGCCAGCGAAAAGGGCATACTCGAAACTCCCGAGTGGGATTTCGATTGGAGCCAATTGAAAACATGGTCTTGACTCTGATTATATTTGAAGATGAAATTTAAAATCTTCACACTGCTTGCTTTCATGCAAGCAGGACAAGCTTTTGCGCAGACTACAGACAATTGGTTTCAAGATGCGAAATTTGGAATCTTCATTCACTGGGGAATTTATTCGGTGAAAGGAATAGATGAGTCGTGGTCTTTTCACAACAAGAAAATTCAGCATAGCGACTACATGGCCCAAGCCAAGGGCTTCACCGCGAAAAATTATAACCCAACAGACTGGTCCAACCTAATAGAACAGTCGGGCGCGAAATACGCCGTGGTCACTTCCAAGCATCACGACGGTGTTGCGCTGTGGGACACGAAGGTTCCATACTTGAACACCCCTTCTCATCAAAAAAGAAAAACACCTTTCATCAACAGCATTCCGAAAACTTCTCCGGCGGGGCGCGATGTCTATTCGCCTTTGATCGCTTCCCTTCAACATAAAAAAATAAAAATCGGAATCTATTATTCGCTCATCGACTGGAGCCATCCGTGCTATCCTGGCTATTTGAAAGACAGCACACGTTATAAAATCGCAGACGATGCCAAGCGCTGGAACGTTTTCAAAACCTACAACGAGGCGCAAATCATGGAACTGCGCAATGCCTACAATCCAGATTTGTGGTGGTTCGACGGCGGTTGGGAACATTCGGCGCAAGAATGGAACGCCTTCGCCATTCGCGACAGCCTGGTGGCGAAAAACAAAAAAGTGCTCATTAACAATCGACTTCCTGAATGCGGGAATTACGAGACTCCCGAAAACTCCTTCCCTATTCACAGAAACGAAAAGCCTTGGGAGCTGTGCCTTACACTCAACACGAACTGGGGATGGCAGCCGCAAGACACGGCATTCAAAACACCGGAGCAGATCATTCACATTCTAACCGACGTGGTTTCGTTGGGAGGAAATTTATTGCTCGACATTGGTCCGAAGGAAGATGGCACCTTCCCTCCGCAAGTGCATCGCGTCTTGGAAGAGACCGGCAATTGGCTGGGTTACTACGGTGCTGCGATATACGGAACACGTGCCGGCTTGCCTCGCGAATACTGCGAGTTTCCGACTACCGTGAGCGCGAACGGACATACGCTCTTCGTTTTCGTTCCGAATGAAATAGAGACGGTTTATTTGAAAGGCCTTCTTCCAAAAATAAAATCGGCGTTTTATCTCGATAACGATGCCCACGTGAACTACGAAATCATTGGTAAAATTTCCTGGAGTTCACATCCCGGACTTGTTTCGTTGAAAACTTCTGGAAATGGCCCAACTCCCTATGCCCGCGTCATAGCGCTTGACCTAGAAGAGAGCCTTTGGAATGACGAGGGAAAAATGAAGTTAGACGAGTTGAAATAAGTTATCTTCGCGTCAGTTTTTTAAACGTACTACATGTCGAACGCATCTACGCAAATTGCAACGCTTGAACAAGCACAAGAAATGGGACTTCGTCCCGAAGAATTTGATCAAATCAAAACCATCTTAGGCCGCACGCCGAATTTCACGGAAATGTGCGTGTATTCTGTGATGTGGAGCGAACACTGCTCATACAAAAACAGTATCAAATGGTTGAAAACCCTTCCTAAGGACGGACCACACATGTTGGTGAAGGCCGGGGAAGAGAACGCTGGTCTAGTAGACATTGGCGACGGCTTGGGCTGCGCCTTCAAAATAGAATCTCATAACCACCCGAGTGCGCTTGAGCCTTATCAAGGCGCTGCTACCGGAGTTGGTGGAATTAATCGCGACATCTTCACCATGGGTGCGCGTCCGATTGCGCAATTGAATTCATTGCGTTTCGGAAAACTTGAAAATCCGAAAACCAAATGGTTGTTGGAAGGTGTGGTGAAAGGGATTGGTAATTATGGAAACGCCTTCGGTATTCCTACTGTTGGTGGTGAAGTATTTTTCGACGAGAGCTACCAAGTGAATCCGTTGGTAAACGCCATGTCTGTGGGCTTAGTTGAAAACGGAAAGATGATTAGCGCGAAAGCAAGAGGCGTTGGAAATCCGGTTTACATTGTTGGTTCTGCCACAGGAAAAGATGGAATCAAAGGAGCGTCATTCGCTTCGAAAGATATTACGGCTGAATCTGCGAAGGATCTTCCTTCTGTTCAGGTGGGCGATCCGTTTCAAGAAAAATTATTGTTGGAAGCGACCATGGAATTGGCGGAAACCGATGCGATTGCAGGAATGCAAGACATGGGTGCTGCAGGTATCACCTGCTCTACCTCTGAAATGAGCGCGGGTGGCGGTGTTGGAATGGACATTCAGTTAGACAAGGTTCCAACCAGACAAGAAGGCATGCAGCCTTTTGAGATTTTGCTTTCTGAATCGCAAGAGCGTATGCTTATCGTGATTAAGAAAGGACACGAAGAGGAGGTAGAAAAGATTTTCGAAAAGTGGGATTTACACGCGGCAGAAATTGGAGTGGTAACAGATGGACCCATGGTTCGCTATTACATGAACGGTGAAGTTGTAGGGGAAATTCCTGCAGAGAGCTTGGTTCTTGGCGGTGGCGCTCCTGTCTACGAAAGAGAATACAAAGAGCCTGCTTATTATGCAGAGAACAAGAAGTTCAACATGGATAACGTGGCAGAACCGAAAGACTATGTAGTGACTGCAAGACAGTTGATTGCCTTACCGAACATTGCGAGCAAGCGTTGGGTGTATGAGCAATACGACAGCATGGTAGGCACCGTGAACATGAGCACGAATCGCAAGAGCGACGCGGCTGTAGTGAACGTAAAAGGAACCAACAAAGCGGTTGTTTTAACTGTTGACTGTAACGCGCGTTACGTGAACAACGATCCAGAAATTGGAACACAAATCGCGGTTGCGGAAGCAGCGCGTAACATTGTGTGCTCAGGGGGTGAGCCTTCGGCAATTACGAACTGCTTGAACTTTGGCAACCCGTACAACCCAGAAGTATACTGGCAGTTCGTAGGAGCAATCAAAGGAATGGGTGCTGCTTGCACGAAGTTCCAAACTCCTGTTACGGGCGGAAACGTGAGCTTCTACAATCAAACGGCGAAAGCAGACGGATCTGCTGCGCCGGTCTTCCCTACGCCAACCATTGGAATGTTGGGTGTTATGAAAGACAAGAGCTTGCAAATGACGTTGGACTTCAAATACAAAGGCGATTTAATTTTCCTTTTGGGAACTACTCAAAACGAAATTAATTCGAGCGAATACTTAGCGAACATTGTCGGAACCCTTGGTTCTCCGGCACCTTCGTTCAACTTGGAAGAAGAATATCAACTTCAACAGTGCATTAAAGGACTTATTAAAAACAGTTTCATTAACGCGGCACATGACGTGAGCGACGGTGGATTGTTTACTACGTTGGTAGAAATGTGCTTGCCGAATGATCTTGGATTCGACATTGTAACTGACAGTGAAATTCGTAAAGATGCATTCTTGTTTGGCGAATCACAAAGCCGAGTAGTTGTTTCAGTGGTGGAAGAAGACGAAGACAAATTCTTAGACTTCGTTGCTGAAATGAATATCCCTTGCTTGCTTTTAGGTCACGTTACCAAAGGAAGATGCACGGTTGACGAACAAAATTTTGGAATGATTGCAGATTATAAAGAACTTTATGATAACGCAATTGGAAGGGAAATGGCGAACTAATTCTTTGAATTGAAACTATGTCGTTTGTAAAATTTTTAAAATCGAAATACGGAAAGAAGCATATGCTCATCATTTTGGGCGTGAACTTGTTCTTGTTCCTTGCCGTTATTTTCTTCTTGAAGTTTTACACACGTCATGATGAAGCCATTCAGATTCCAGATCTCAAAGGAAAATCTGAAGCGGAAGCTCGCGCGATATTAGCTGACCTCGATCTTGAAATGGTGGTAACAGACAGTTTGTTCGTTGCCACTGCTGCGCCAGGAACGGTAAGAGATCAAAGTCCGAAGCCTGGAAGTATGGTGAAAGACGGCCGTGTTGTCTTCATTAGTATTTTCAAAAGAACGCCACCGATGGTTCCTATTAATGTGAAGGAAGGTGACCACATTCAGATTGCTTCACTTCGCTTGACGAACAAGGGAATCAAGTTTCAAATTAAGTATGCTCCAAACAACAGCATGATTGGTGTTGTCATGAAAGTGGAATACAACGGACGCTCCCTGAAATATGGAGAATTGTTAGAACACGGACAAACAGTAGTGCTTACCGTAGGTGAAGGAGCCAAAACTACCGTCCCCGTTCCGAACCTTTTCGGATTGTCTTATCACGATGCGATCAACAAGTTGAACAGTTTGAATTTATCTGGACAAGGATTCTTCGAACCTGCTGCGTACAGTTCTGCTGACTCTGCCCAATATCACGTTTGCAAACAGGATCCAAAATATTCATCTCAAGCTATACCTATGGCGGCAGGACGATTTATGGATTTCTGGTTAAGTAAAGAGCCTTGCACAATAGATACGTTAATCAATCCGTTTGAGCAGCAACAAGACCTATTCGTACCTTAATGAAAAATCTTCTTTCTATCGTTTTCTTGTTTGCGTTTTTGTCGAGTTTCTCACAAGAAATGGAGACTGTTATCCGTTTCGATGCACAGCGCAATACACAATCAAAAAAAGAATTTATTTGGAAACAACAAGGCCAAACCCGCGGCGGGACGGCTAGTTTAACGCTTCCTTTCTTCGATGATTTTTCAAGATACTCTTTGCCCACGAATGATCCTGCTATTCCCAATGCATGGCAACGCTGGTCAGACACCTGTGCATTTATAAATTCAGGATTTCCAATTGCTCCTCCTTCGATAGGTGTGGCAACGTTAGACGGGTTGCGTGCAGATGGTTACCCTTACGATTTCGCCGATGAGTTTTCTTACGGAAGTGCAGACACGTTAACTTCCCTTCCCATTGACCTTTCAACTTTAACGGCAGCCGATCAAGTTTTTCTTTCATTCTTCTACCAAGGTGGTGGAATGGGAAACAATCCTGATGCAGGTGACAGTTTAATTGTTGAGTTCTTCTCGCCTTTCGGCGCCGGACAATGGACGCAAGTATGGACCAGCCCTGAAGTTTTTCCAACAGACACCTTCGAACAAATATTTATTGCAGTGAATGCTCCTGAATATTTACTCGATGGATTTCAATTTAGATTCAGAAATTTCGGAACGTTAAGTGGTGCTTTCGATCATTGGCACGTAGACTATGTTCAACTTGATGCTGGAGTAGATTCAAGCAATGTTATATTCGACGAAGTGTGCATGCAATATCCTTTGCGCACCTTACTGAACGAATACACTGCCATGCCTTTGACGCACTTCGCAGCGAATTCAAGCAGCAACATGGCTTCAACCATTGCTGTTCAAGAACGTAACTTAGGCAACGACGAAAACATTGTAACCAGTTACAGCATTACAAAGCAAGATGGAACCTCACAGGTTTTCAATGCTGTTGATTTCAACACTGCACTTAATGCGAACTCTTCTTTCACAAGAACAATTAACCTGAACGGATTTACATACAACGTCACGCCTGACGACACGTGTTCTTACTTCGATGTAAAAACATTTATCAATCCAACAGACGCGCGTCTTCAAAACGACACTGCAACATTGCGTCAGTATTTTTATAACTACTACGCCTACGACGACGGCACGGCAGAACGTGGATATTCCAATTCAGCAGCAGGCGGAATGATTGCGACTAAGTTTCGTGCTGAGGTGACAGACTCACTCTTAGGATTGTTTGTCTATTGGTTACCTACAGGAGTAAACGTAAGTTCAGAAACATTTTTATTGCGTGCTTGGGCCGATGGTGGAACTACACCGGGCGCGGAACTTGGAGAAAATTACAACTATCACCACCCTGCTTTCTATCAGCATGGCGAAAACTACTTCTCTTATTACGCATACGACAATCCAATTGCTGTAACTGGAAACTTCTATGTTGGTTGGGTGCAGAGCGGGAGTGTTGGGCTGCCTGTTGGCAATGACAAGAGCGGAACCACAAATGCTACGAAAGTGTTTTACAACAATGGATTCGAGCAACCTTGGCAGCAATCAAGCATTAGCGGTGCACTAATGATTCGTCCCGTATTCAAATCTGGAAAATCTTCTGTTTGGAATTCTGTTACAGAACTTTCTACAGAAACTCCTTCCCTTTTCCCGAATCCGTTTAACAGCAACTTTACCATTCAAGGATTGAATGAAAACAATTCATACAACGTATCTATTCTCTCTTCAACCGGACAGCTTATTGAGTCATCTTTCCATTCACATGTGAATAGCATTGAAATGGAAAACAATTCTCTTCCTGTTGGAATATATTTCATTCAAATCACAAACAATTCAACACAAGAAATCATTCGCTTAAAAGCAATGAAACAATAAGATGGAAGAAAACGAAATTCTAGACGAACAGGAAGAAGGGTTTTTCGAGCATCATCGAATTGTATCAGACAAAGGCCAAAAGTTAATGCGCTTAGACAAGTTCTTGGTTGATCGCCTCGAACGCACTTCGCGCAACCGCATTCAAAACGCAGCCGAGGACGGCTATGTAAAAGTGAATGGTGTTCCTGTAAAGAGCAGTTACAAGGTTAAGCCCAACGACGTAATAACCATTGAAATGCCTTATCCCGTGCGGGATATGGAACTTATTGCTGAAGACATTCCCATTGAAATTGTTTACGAAGACAATGATTTAGTAATTCTAATGAAACCGAAGAACATGGTTGTTCATCCGGGATTTGGAAATTTCTCGGGCACCCTATTAAATGCGATGCTGTTTCATTTTCAGAACCTGCCGATTAACAGCGACGCGCGCCCGGGATTGGTTCACAGATTAGACAAGAATACAACTGGACTTATGGTTATTGCCAAGACCGAAGAAGCGTTGACTCATTTGGGTAAACAGTTCTTCGATCGCATGATTGACAGAAGATATGTGGCGTTGGTATGGGGAGATGTGAAGGAAGACGGAACGGTGATTGGAAATACAGGACGCAGTTTGAAAGACAGAAAAGTTTTCACCGTATTTCCGGAAGGCGATCATGGAAAGCATGCGGTAACGCATTACAAAGTGTTGAAGCGTTACGGATATGTGACTTTGGTGGAATGTAAACTGGAAACCGGAAGAACACATCAGATTCGTGTTCACATGAAGCACATTGGTCACACACTCTTTGGTGACTTCGAATATGGCGGAGATAAAGTTTTGAAAGGAACTACTTTCAACAAATACAAACAATTCGTTCACAACTGTTTGGACTTATTGCCAAGACAGGCGTTGCATGCGCGAACCCTTTCATTCACCCATCCGACTACTGGAGAATGGATGAGTTTCGAAAGCAATCTTCCTGATGATATGCAGGCAGTTCTTGACAAATGGGAGAACTACTCGGAAAATAGTATGAAGGGATAGTAGTTGATTTAAAATCTTCGCTTACCTTCGTGCTTTGAACAATATGGCAAAAGTCATGTTTTCAAAATTATGGCTGAATCTACAAGCTCTATCTATAAGTCACTAAGCGAATTGCTTCGACTTGAAAAGTATTTTATCCGAAAAGTTGTTCTCCTCTCTTCTCTTGCGGGATTGTTCTCTTTGGCTATTCCCGTTGGAGTGCAGCTTTTACTAACCTTTGTTACTGCGCAAGAAGTAAGACCAGGCATGTACGCCATACTTCTACTCATCATGTTCTTTGTATGGCTCAACGGGTCGTTGCAAATAAGACTAATGAAAGAGGGTGAGGACGTTGAACAACGACTTTTCGCACAACTCGCTTACACCTATTTAGGGAGAATTCTGAATCAAAATCCGCAAGCAAACGACCGAAGTTTCGCGAAGTATTTTATAGAAATCAGTTATTTACAAAAGGGATTCAGCAAGCTATTCATTGATTTACTTTTCGCCTCGCTTCAACTTACGTTTGGGCTTTTGCTTATTTCCTTCTACCACCCCATTTTCTTTATTTTCGGATTCTCCTTTGTAATTTCATTTATATTTCTTCTTCGCTGGAAATTCAATGCCGCTGTGCAATCGAGCTACGAAGAATCATGCGCGAAATATGAAATGGTGAATTGGCTTTCACTTGCAGAATTATTTCGGAAAAAATTCAATCGTCCAAATTCAAAATTTGCATTCAGCGAAGCTGACAAGATTTCTGAACAATACCTCGAATCAAAACGTTTTCATTTCAAACTTCTTCTTCAGAAACAAAATGCATTCCTCGCTTTCAAGATTATTATTGTTGGAAGTATGCTGTTGCTTGGAAGTCTTTTGGCGGTGTCTCAAAAAATTAGTATTGGTCAATTCCTCGGAGCTGAAATCGTAATCGTACTTGTAATTTCCAGCATAGAAAAAATATTGTTCTCACTGAGCACAATTTTCGATACGCTTACGAGTATGCAAAAAGCTTTGTCATATCAAGGGAACAAACAAAGCGAGTTCACTTCAAATGAAGAAAGTCGAATTCCCATTCATTCCATTGACCGCATTGAGTGTCTGTTTCCATCTGTATTTATGCTTGAGCGCGGAAACACATACGCCTTAACAGGAGATTCTATTTCTTGCAAGAAGTTTTTGCAAGCGCTTGACTTGCGCAATGAAAACTCCTTTGGCCTGAAGTGTAACGGACACGACCTCAAGCACATTTCAGTAAATAGTTTTAAAAGTAAAACGGCTTGGTGCGATCATCTTCCTGTTATACTTGAAGATTCATTCTTTGCCAATATCAAGTGGAACACAGACGCGAGTAATGATGAGATTATTTCAGCGGGCGAACTTGTTGGGCTCAACGAGTTCTATAAAAATTCCACTGAAGGAATTTATAAAACCACTCACCACCGAGATTCTATTTGGACGTTGGAGCGTCGTGCACTGCTCGAATTAGCGCGTGCTATAGTAACCCAGCCAGATTTACTTGTACTGAGAAATCAGTACATTCTGCAACATCCGAGAGGACTCGAAATTATTCAATCGAAATTTAAATCTTCGATTATCCTCATTCATAACATTACTGAGTTGCCTTTAAACGACGTGAAGAAAATTCAAATTAATTAATTGATGGAAAAGAATAACCTACCTCTCCTTGACGAAGTAAATTCTTCCAATCAGTTTACTTCTTGGAATAAGATTGAACAACGTGCGAAAAACATTCGAACAGCTCGAATATTGCTTATTGCTCTTGCCATAATCATTGGAATACTTTGTATTCCTTGGACACAGAACATCACTAGCGCTGGAAATATAATTTCACTCGAACCTAATTCAAGACCCCAATCAATTGAGACAATTATAGGTGGTAGGGTTGAGAAGTGGTTTGTGCAAGAAGGCGACAGTGTAAAAAAAGGTGATACCATTCTTTTTCTTTCCGAAGTCAAGGTAGATTACTTCGACCCGAATTTAGTTCAGAATACAGAGTCTCAGTTAAATTCTAAAGAGAGCGCCTTAGAAGGATACATGTCGAAAATTGTGTCACTCGACCTTCAGATCAACGCAATGATCAGCGGGAAAGATGTGAAAAAAGATCAAACCCGAGCTAAGATTGAACAAGCGCAATTCAAAATTAGAACTGACAGTACAGATTTGGCCAACGCCGAGAGAAATGCGCAAATCATCGAAGAGCAATTTGTCCGTTATGAGCAGCTCTTCAAAGAAGATTTAATTTCTCGAACCGAGCTTGAGACACGAAGAATGAGCACGCAGAATGCAGCTACCAAAGTTGTTGAGCATCGAAACAAGCTCTCCATTTCTCGCAACGAACTCATGAATTTAAGACGTGAACTTCGAGCCATTGATGCAGAATACAGCGATAAAATCTCGAAAGCGGAAAGTGAAAAATTCGCTTCCATGTCCACCCTATACACAGCCGAGGCGGAACTGACTAAACTTCAAAACCAGTTCAACAATTACGATCGCAGAAATGGTTTATACTACATCTTGGCACCTCAAGATGGATTCATCAGTAAAACATCGAAATCTGGAATTGGAGAAACGGTGAAAGAAGGTGAAGAGATCGCTCGCATTAGTCCTTATCAATTCGCGCATGCCATTGAGATATTCATAGATCCGATGGATATGCCACTCGTTCATGTAGGTGAGCATGTACGTCTGATTTTCGATGGTTTTCCTGCATTTGTGATTTCCGGATGGCAGCACATTTCGAAAGGAGTATATAACGGAACTATTTTAACTGTTGATCCTGCATTGCACGAATCTGGGAAGTTCCGAGTGCTAGTGAGACCGCAAGAAGGTGAGCAATGGCCAAGCGCGTTGAAGCAAGGAGCCGGGGTTCAGGCCATTATGCTATTGAACGACGTTCCTGTTGGATATGAATTGTGGCGGAAGTTTAACGGATTCCCTCCTGACTTTTACTCTCCAGATCAATCGAAAAAGAAATCAGAAGTAAAGTAGAAATGAAAAAACTAATCTTCCCTTTCTTCCTCTTTGCTCTTCTTTCATCGAGTGTTTTCTCGCAAGAGTTAACACTTACCGAGTATTTGAATTGGGTGTTGGAAGAACATCCGCTCGCACAAAAAGCGAAGCTTAATCCAAAATTCCGAAACGCTCAATATTTGCAAGTCAAAGGTCTTTTCGACCCTGTTTTAGAAAGCAAATTCAAGGATAAATTCTTTTCAGGTACTCAGTACTATTCTATTTCCGAAACATCTCTTTCCTACAACACGCCATACGCCATTGGTCTAGTTGGACATTTTGATGTGAATACGGGAAGTTACGTAGACCCTTCTGACTACACTTCTGGAGGCGGACTGCTCTCTTTAGGGTTAGCTGTTCCTTTGCTTAAAGGTTTGGTCATTGATGAAAGACGAATGGCAAAAAAGCGTGCAGAGGTTCTCCTCGAGGCAGGTAATTTGGAACAACAACTGGCACTGAACGAACTTCTTGCACAAAGTGTTCAGCTGTATTCAGATTGGTATTACTCCGTTCAAAAAAACAACATAATCGATTCCTTGGTTGAAACCAGCGAACGACGTTTCGTTGCCGTGCGAGAAAGGTATCTGGGAGGCGACCGATCAGCTATTGACACGTTAGAGGGGTTTGCGCAATATCAAAATCGAATGTTGCAATTTCAAGAGTCAAAACTCGATGTCATAAAAAAACGCATTGCTCTTGTTGCATTCCTAGAAAACATTGATGAAAATAGAACAGCCATTCTGAATGAAACAATAAGTCCATCAGCTCGTTTCAAAAATGAGTTAGCACCATTTAGATCTGGAAGCGACTTGTTTTTATTACTCGACTCACACCCTGAATTAGCTCTTTACGCAAACAAAGGAGAATCCTTACGCATTGAAGAAAAGTGGAAAACAGAAAAATTAAAACCCAAGTTAAATGTCGAATATCATTTCCTGAACAAAGATTTCAGTGAAGATCTTCCCTCCTACTTTTCAACCAACAACTACAGATGGGGCGCTGAATTCTCGATGCCGCTTTTACTTCGCGAAGCACGTGGAGATTTAAAAGTTCAGCGGCTTAAAATTGAAGAGAATAATTTGAATGCTGAATGGAAAAGAAAACAGTTGGAACAAAAGACCTTGGCGATTGATATTGCCTATTCCAACACACTTCAACAGCAGCTGCTTGCCGATAACAACTCCATTCTTTACCAACGTTTGTTGCAAGCGGAAAACACGCGGCTTTTTAACGGAGAAAGCACCCTTTTCATCGTTAACCAGCGGGAAAACACGTACTTCGAAAATGCTATTAAAGCCTTGGATCTCGATCAAAAAGTTCAACAAGTGAAGATCGACCAAAGCGCCCTTTGGGTCCTGAATTACCTCAATTAATTAATGCCTGAACAATAAAACCTCTCAATGGTTTTAATGGTATGAAACGCAAAAAAATAATGGCCTACATCCTGCTTGCAATTGCGGTAGTTTTTATCTTATTCCAATCCTTTGTCTACATGTCCTCAACTAAAACCAAAGAGCAACCTTATACGGTTCTTGAAAAAGACGGAGACATTGAAATTCGCTTGTATCCTTCTGCTACGTTAGCAACAGTGCAGTCGAAGGCCAATTCGTACGACGAAATGGCAAGTCCTGGCTTTCGTGCATTGGCTGGATATATTTTTGGTGGAAATGAAAGCGAAACACAGATCGCTATGACCGCACCGGTTCTAATGGACATTAACGACAGCATTTCTTCCATGAGTTTTGTTATGCCTGAAGGCTATGACATGAATAACCTTCCAAAGCCGAATAACAGTCAAGTTATTCTATCGAAGACGGAAGAACAAGTGATGGCAGCCATTCGCTTTGGCGGATTTGCAGACGACACTGATCGTGAGAAACACAAACAAGAACTTCTGAATTACTTGAATTCAAAAGGAATAAAAACAAAAGGAAATTTTAAGTTCTTGGGATACAATCCCCCTTACCAACTCGTGGGCAGACGCAACGAGGTGGTGATTGAAATTGTTCGATAGTTTCTGTTGAATGAAATACCTTCGTGGTTCGAAACAATCATGAAGAAAAAGACGCATTCTCTTTCCTTTCAAAACAAATCGTTCAAAGTTGTTGAATGGTCTAAGTCGGAAGAGCCGAATGAATTGGTTCTTTGCCTTCATGGCTTCGGACGGAACCCGGAAGACTTCGAAATCTTTGCGCATGAATTGAAAGACAATGAGCGCATGGTTGCCATTGGATTTTGGTCTCATGAAGGAAGTGACTCCTTCACCCCGAAAGAATTAATAGAAGGGCTTTCTGCAGATGCGTGGGTGGCGCAATTTCACTTTATTTTGAATCATTACGGGGTTGAAAAATGCAGGCTTCTTTGTTACAGCATGGGCGGCAGATTGGGGCTTATGCTCATTCAGGAAAGCGGCCGTAATATTTCATCAGCAAAATTTTTAGCCAGCGACGGACTAACACGAAACAAGCTCTATGCATTCACTGTTGGAACTTTATTGGGAAGAAGTATAGCGAATGGATTGAAAAAAAACGGCAACGTGGTTATTCACTTGGCGCGTCTCTTGAAAAATCTGAAATTACTTCCCGTGAAGTTGTTTCGTTTTGTTGAATTCTACATGCACGAGCGTGCCATGCGCGAGCAGGTTTTCGATGTTTGGATGGGCTATCGGAAATGCTATCCGAAAATGAAGTTCATTGCACATTCGATTGAGCAGAATACTATTCCAACCGAATTTATTTTCGGGAAATACGATGTGGTTATACCGTGGAAGCACGGAGATAAACTTCGGAGTTTAACTTCACAGATGAAATATGTGAAATGGAAGGTTGTGGATAAGGGGCATAGACTTATGTAACAGTTACTTCGCAAGATCTTACAGAAGGTTCCAAGGAAAGGTGCTTCGCAAGAATCAACCTTGTGAAACACCTTGCGGAGCACCTTTTGAAAAACCTTTCGAAGGACGTTGTCAACAACTGTTAAAATCTCTACTTGCACCATAACGGTTTAAGGTTGTAATTTCGCCGACGTACTAGAAAAACGCCTCTTACTTCATCCTACGAAGTGAGATAAAAAAAAAATGCCTAAAGACAAAAGCATTAAGTCGGTCCTTATTATCGGTTCAGGACCTATCGTTATCGGACAAGCATGTGAATTTGATTACTCTGGAAGCCAAGCTGCGCGCTCGTTGCGTGAAGAAGGCATCGAAGTAACCCTCATCAATAGCAACCCCGCAACCATCATGACAGACAAGGTGGTTGCTGACAATGTTTACCTCCTTCCCCTCGAACCGGCAAGCATTGAGACCATTCTTAAAAATCATAAAATCGACGTTGTTCTTCCAACTATGGGTGGACAAACTGCTTTGAACCTCGCCATTCAGTGCGAAGAAAGCGGCATGTGGGAACAATACGGCGTTCGCATGGTGGGAGTAGACACCAAGGCCATTGAGATCACTGAAAACCGCGAGGCGTTTCGCGATTTAATGATTGAAATTGGAGTGCCTATGGCGCCGCAGTTAACTGCAAAGTCTTTCCTTGAAGGAAAAGAAATTGCACAGGAATTCGGATTCCCTCTTTGCATTCGTCCTTCATACACACTTGGTGGTTCAGGCGCAAGTTTGGTTTACAACCAGTCAGACTTCGATCGTTTGCTTACACGCGGTCTGCACCTCTCTCCTATTCACGAGGTCATGATTGACAAAGCGTTGATGGGTTGGAAAGAATACGAGTTGGAATTGCTTCGCGATGCCAACGACAACGTGGTGATCATCTGTAGCATTGAAAACTTCGATCCAATTGGAATTCATACCGGAGATAGCATTACTGTTGCTCCGGCCATGACTTTAAGCGACACCACTTTCCAAAAGATGCGTGACATGGCCATTCGCATGATGCGCGCCATTGGAAATTTCGCGGGCGGATGTAACGTGCAGTTCGCGGTTTCTCCCGATGCGAACGAAGACATTATTGCCATTGAAATTAATCCACGCGTTTCGCGTTCATCAGCATTAGCATCGAAAGCAACGGGATATCCAATTGCGAAGATTGCTTCGAAGTTAGCCATCGGTTATCACCTCGACGAACTTCAAAATCAAATTACCAAGAGCACCTCGGCGTTATTCGAACCAACCTTGGATTACGTAATTGTAAAAATCCCACGTTGGAACTTCGACAAGTTCCCTGGATGCAATCGCGAGTTAGGTTTGCAAATGAAGAGTGTTGGAGAAGTAATGGGTATTGGAAGAACATTCCAAGAAGCCCTTCAAAAGGCTTGTCAATCATTAGAAATCAACAGAAACGGATTAGGTGCCGACGGAAAAGAACTTCGTGACCAGCAAGAAATATTAGACTCGTTGGAGCACCCAAGTTGGAACCGTATTTTCCACATATACGACGCCATTAAATTGGGAATACCCTTCAAAACCATTCAAGAAAAAACACGAATCGACTTGTGGTTCTTGAAACAAATTGAAGAGTTACTTCAGTTGGAACGCGTGATTGAAAAGCACACGCTCGCTTCCATTCCGAAAGAATTGTTGTTCGAAGCGAAACAAAAAGGATATGCAGACAGACAGATTGCGCATCTCTTGAAATGCTTGGAAAGCGAAGTCTACACGAAGCGCGACGAGATGGGCATTCAGCGTGTGTACAAATTGGTAGATACCTGTGCAGCCGAGTTCGAAGCGAAGACTCCTTACTATTACAGCACCTTTGAATACGAGAACGAAAGTGTTCGTTCAGAAAACAAAAAAGTAATTGTATTGGGAAGCGGCCCGAACCGCATTGGTCAAGGTATCGAGTTCGACTACTCGTGCGTGCACGGCGTGCTTGCAGCGAAGGAATGCGGATACGAAACCATCATGATCAACTGCAATCCGGAAACCGTATCAACCGATTTCGACACAGCAGACAAATTGTATTTCGAACCCGTTTTCTGGGAACACATTTACGACATCATTCGTCATGAAAACCCCGTGGGAGTAATTGTTCAGCTTGGCGGACAAACAGCTTTGAAGCTTGCTGAAAAATTACAACGCTACGGAATTAAAATATTAGGAACCTCTTTCGACGCCTTAGACTTGGCCGAAGACAGAGGTCGTTTTTCAAATTGTTTGAAGGAAAACAACATCCCGTATCCGAAATTCGGGGTGGTTGAAAACGCCGAGCAAGCCATTGAATTATCGAAAGACTTAGGATTCCCATTGTTGGTTCGTCCGAGCTATGTATTGGGTGGACAAAAGATGAAGATCGTGATTAACGAGCACGAATTGGAGCAGCACGTGGTGAACATTCTTCGCGACATGCCCGACAATCAGATTTTGTTAGACCACTTCTTGGAAGGCGCTATTGAAGCGGAAGCCGACGCTATATGCGACGGAGAAGATGTTTACATCATTGGTATTATGCAACACATTGAGCCTGCTGGAATTCACAGCGGCGACTCGTACGGTGTTCTTCCTCCGTATAACTTGGGCGACCTTGTAATGACGCAGATTGAAGAGCACACGAAGAAGATTGCTGTTGCGCTTGGAACGGTAGGATTGATCAACATTCAATTCGCAATCAAAGACGACGTTGTATACATCATTGAAGCGAATCCTCGTGCATCGCGCACGGTTCCGTTCATTGCGAAAGCCTACGACGAACCGTATGTGAACTACGCTACGAAAGTCATGCTTGGTGCATTAAAGGTTAAGGACATCAACTTCCAACCGAAACGCAACGGCTACGCCATTAAGATTCCTGTATTCAGTTACGAGAAATTCCCTGAGGTAAACAAAGAACTCGGTCCGGAAATGAAATCAACTGGCGAAGCCATTCGCTTCATTAAAGACTTGAAGGATCCGTTTTTTAGGCAGATTTTTTCCGAGCGAAATCTTTACTTATCAAAGTAAAAATCGAAGCTAGCTTCGATCAATCCTGCGGATCAATTCTACGAATCAATTGCTTTGCAATCAATCCTGCGGATCAATTCTACGAATCAATCACTGCGTGATAAATCGCGATGCGATGAATAGTTACGATAAATCCGAAGGATTGATTGCAAAGCAATTGATTTATCGAAGATAAATTGATCAACGAAGTTGAGTTATGCCTATTTATTCCAGAATTCCAACAAATCAACCCAAACTTCTTTGCTGCAATTCAATATTCACGGGCTTTCTCAAGCCTTTCAGAACTTAAAAAGTCGGACATATTGATTTATAAAACTTTCGCATTTACATGAGGAGATTTGCCAAAAATCTCAATTATGCTACCCATGTATCAATACAGCGAAGAACTTGCAACAAATGTCCTAGACATCATTAGCAAACTTCCAGATTATCAAAAAAGGTCATCAATGGTTGACCAGCTTCGACGAAGTGCAACATCTGTTTTTGCCAATATGAATGAAGCTAAATCATCTCAATCGAAGAGAGATTATGTTCATAAACTTTCAATTGCTTTAAAAGAATGCAGAGAAAGTGAAGGATGGATTAAGCTTCTGCACCGTGCTGAAATAATTTCACTTACTGATTATGAAAATATCAGAGGACACCTTCGAAAAGTCGGTGGCGCCCTTTATGCGGTGATTAAGGCGATGAAGAAAAAACTTTAAATCCGAAGGATTGATCACGAAGTGATTGATTCGTAGAATTGATCCGCAGGATTGATCACCGAAGGTGATTGATCACGCAGTGATTAAAGCCCTTTGATATAGTTGTTAAACGAATCATTAAACGCCGTCCCTCCTGCAGTGCGGTGTTTCGAGAGTTGTTTGAATTCGACCAACGCCCACAACACGAATTCCATGAGGAAAGGAACATCAATGGTTGCCACCTTCGGTTGATACTTGTTTAACAAAATCACAAGCGGTTCAACGGAAAGAAGTGCTTTCACATAAGTTTCTTCATTCGATTCGTCGGTGAGTTCAAAGGCATCGGCTTCGAAAAACCAGTTGATGATTTCATCGTACGGAGTTTCTTGATTTTGCTTTTTCAGTTTTTCAATCTTCGGGAAGTATTGAACAAACAAGGTCTTGGTTGCCTCTGCTATCAAGTGATTTGCAACGAATGCCGTTCCTTCTTGTTCGCCTTCGTAAACCAATTCTACCTTTCCGGTTATGGAAGGAATCATGCCCATGAGGTCGCTGAAGCGAACAGAGGTTTTCGTTTCTCCGTTCATTAACGCACGACGTTCAGCAGTGCTGATTAAATTTTCAAATGCCGTAATACTCATACGCGCACTTACACCACTTTTGTGATCGATGTATTCACTTTGTCTGGCTTCGAAAGCAATTTGCTCGAGGATATCACGAGCCAATTCAGGAACGTGAACAGCGCACAAACGATCTTCCAACTTTTCTGATTCTTGCTTCGTAATCTTCTTAGCAGTTTGAATGTCGGCTGAGTAGTGCGTTAAAATCTGAGAACCAATGCGGTCTTTCAGCGGAGTGACAATGCTTCCGCGATTGGTGTAATCTTCTGGATTCGCAGTAAACACAAATTGTAAATCCAACGGAAGTCTCAATTTAAATCCACGAATCTGCACATCTCCTTCTTCCAAAATATTGAAAAGCGCCACTTGAATACGCGCTTGCAAATCGGGTAATTCGTTAATCACGAAAAGACAACGGTTCGCTCTTGGTATCATTCCAAAATGAATCACGCGCTCATCTGCATAACTCAATTTCAAATTAGCCGCTTTAATCGGATCAATGTCTCCAATTAAATCAGCAATGGTCACATCGGGTGTTGCCAACTTCTCGAAGAAACGATCCGAGCGATGAAGCCAGGTAATTGGCGTATCATCTCCCTTCTCTTCCATGAGATCACGCGCATAGCGGCTGATCGGATGAAAAGGATCGTCGTTCATTTCACTTCCAGCTACAACAGGAATATACTCATCGAGTAAGTTGATCATCAAGCGCGCAATGCGCGTCTTCCCTTGTCCGCGAAGACCCAACAAGTTAATGTTATGCTTCGATAATATTGCGCGCTCCAATTGCGGAATAACAGTGTCTTCATATCCGTGCATTCCAGGAAATGTATTTTTCCCTTCTTGAATGGAAACAATCAGATTGTCGCGCAACTCGTTCTTAATGCTTTTTGAAATATATCCCGACGCCTTCAATGCGCCAAATGTGTTGATCGAAGTATTCATTCGTTTAGTTAATTCGTTTTTTTCTATTCGTTTCGTAATCGTGAAAGATCATTTCACCCAAACCCTTCAAACCTGTATAAAATGCTTTGCCTTTGTTCGAACGCGTGAACTCTTCTACGAACGATTGCAGATAAGGATCTTGCGCAATCATGAATGTGGTAATTGGAATGTGCATCTTGCGAGCCTGAGCCGCCATGGTGTAGCAGCGTTCAACAATATGCTCATCGAGCCCGTTGCTGTTCTTGTAGTATTGTCCGTCTGGCAAGCGAAGACAACTTGGCTTTCCATCGGTGATCATGAA
>JANQWV010000067.1:35066-42165 GCA_030729695.1 Flavobacteriales bacterium
AGTATTGTCCGTCTGGCAAGCGAAGACAACTTGGCTTTCCATCGGTGATCATGAAGATCTGTTTGTTTGTGTTCTTCTTTCTTCGAAGAATATCCATAGCCAACTCCAGTCCGGCAACGGTGTTTGTGTGATACGGACCTACGTTCAAATAAGGCAAGTCTGCAATTTTGATAGGCCAGGCATCGTCGCCGAAGACAATCACATCGAGTGTGTCTTTCGGATAGGAAGTCGTGATGAGTTCAGCGAGCGCCATAGCCACTTTCTTCGCGGGAGTGATTCGATCTTCTCCGTATAGAATCATGCTGTGGCTAATGTCGATCATGAGCACGGTGCTCATCTGCGACTTGTGATGGGTGTCTTCCACCACCAAATCTTGTTCAGTTAGTTTGAAGTCGCCGACGCCGTTGTTGATTTGCGCGTTCTTCAAACTTTCGGTCACTGAGATATTTTCGAATGAATCTCCGAATTGAAAACTTCGGAATTCTCCTGTTGCTTCATCGCCTTGTCCGCTTTTCTTGCTCTTGTGATTCCCTGCCCCGCTTTTTCGAATCTTCCCGAAGATCTGATCCATCGCATTCTTCCGAAGCACTCGCTCCGTCTTGGCTGTAATGGCCATCTGTCCTTGTCCGTCTGGTAGAATCTCTTCCTTCAAATATCCCTTCTTCTTCAAGTCTTCCACGAAATCTTCCATGGTGTATTCATCTGTAGTGAGGGTATATTCCTTATCTATTTCTCGCAACCATTCCAGCGCCTCATCTACATCTCCGGAGGTATGCGTAATGAGTTCACTGAACACATCGAACAGTCTCTCGAACGGAGAAAGATTGGGTTCTTCAAACGGCTTAAAAACATAACCAGACTTTTGCATGCAAAAGGAATTTTATAGATAACATCGATTGTGAGGAAAGGTTCAAAGTTAATACACCTTCGGTGATGACCACTGCGTGGATGACGCTATGCGATGACACCTTCGGTGATGACCGTACCGGATGACACTGCGTGATGACGCTTCGCGAAACGGTCATCGAACTTGTTCGTCATCAATCGTAGATTGTCATCACGAAGTGTCATCCTTCGAAGAAGGTCATCACATGAAATGTGTCATCGGCTTCGCCGTTATCCGCTCTGCGGTTGAATAAACAGCATATAAACTGCATATAAAAATTAGTGTAAATTCTATTTCCACAAAGTAGGTTTGTTGTGATAGAAAATGTAAATTTGAACATGCAATTGAATCGCGAAATAGAAATGCAATTACCGAAAATGTTCGAGTTATTCGAGCGTCATGAGGTATCGTGTGCTTCACTTTTCGGTTCGTGCATGAATGACAGATTTAACGAAGCTAGCGATGTAGATGTTCTTGTTGAATTTTCGCCACAAATTGATCCAATAGTTAAGGGCACTGCGTTGCTTGAACTAGAAGAAGATTTGGAACAACTGCTTCATCGCAAAGTCGATTTAATCAGCTATTCAGCCATTCGGAATCCCTATTTTCTATCAGAAGTGAACGAAACACGCATGATAGTTTATGGAAAATCGATTGAAAAAACTTCTTTTTGACGTTTTAATTTCTTGCGAGAATATTGAAGTGTACATGTTCGGATGTAACTCCTTTCAGGAATTCGATGAAGACGTCTTTCTTCAACACAGTATTGAACGAAATATTGAAATAATTGGAGAAGCGTTAAAAAACGTTAGGAATATCAATCCTGACATTGAAATCTCTCGCTTGAATGATATCATCAATACCCGTAACAAATTAATTCATGGTTACGACTCGATAGACAACGCCATAATTTACACCATTGTCATCAAGCACATTCCAATATTAAAAGAAGAAGTTACTCGGTTGATTGAAATGTGAAACTTGGAGATAAAATCATGGTTTAGTTCTCTTGCCATAAGAATTTGAATTCATCTAAACTTCCCCCCCCCAGCTTCACTGGGGGCATTTCGGATGTCGCCCTGAGGGGCTCTGGAACTTCGTTATTGGAAAATCAAAGATTTTATTCCTATTTCATAATTCATACTGCGTAATGGGAACTTCGTTGCGATCAAGCGCTCCGATAAATCCGCAGGATTGATCACCAAAGGTGATTGATCTGAAAGATTGATTCGAAGAATTGATCACGAAGTGATTGATCTGAAAGATTGATTCGAAGAATTGATCACGAAGTGATTGATCATCTCAGATGATCAAGAAATCCCACTCCAATCACTCTTCTTCTTCTTCAAGCGCAAAAGTTCCTCGCGAATAGGGGCGCTGCTTTCGCTAGATAAATTCGGATCTTCGGTGAGCCATTCGTTGGCGATGTTGCGGGCGGCAGCCATCATCTGTTGGTCCTTCACCATGTCTGCTATGCGCAGTTGCAATACACCGCTCTGCGCTGTGCCGGCCAAATCTCCCGGACCGCGTAAGCGTAAATCGACTTCCGCAATTTCAAATCCGTCTGTGGTGCGAACCATCGTCTCCATGCGCAACTTCGTGTCGTCGCTGAGCTTATGTCCCGTCATGAGAACGCAATAACTCTGATCGGCTCCACGTCCTACCCTGCCGCGTAACTGGTGCAACTGCGATAAGCCAAAACGCTCGGCACTCTCTATCACCATGACACTCGCATTCGGAACATTCACCCCAACTTCAATAACCGTGGTTGCCACCATAATCTGCGTCTTCTTCTCTATAAATTGCTTCATCTCGAAATCGCGATCTTCAGCCTTCATTCTTCCATGAACAATGGAAATAAAATACTTCGGCGATGGAAAGGCGCGCGACATACTCTCGTAGCCGTCGAACAAATCTTTGTAGTCCATCTTCTCGCTCTCTTCAATCATCGGATAAACAATATAGACCTGACGGCCTAACGCAATTTCCTGACGAATAAATTCAAACAACATCAACCGATAAGCATCGGTGTGCCACTGCGTATTCACCGGCTTTCTTCCCGGAGGAAGTTCATCTATAATACTCACATCTAAATCGCCATAAACCGTCATGGCCAACGTACGCGGAATAGGCGTTGCGGTCATAACCAAGATATGCGGAGGTAAAGCCGCCTTCTTCCACAAGGCCGCGCGCTGCGCAACACCAAACCTGTGTTGCTCATCGATCACCACCAATCCCAAATTCGCAAACTCAACAACAGGTTCTATCAACGCGTGCGTTCCAATAATGAACTTCAATTCACCACTCTTCAAGTCTTCCATTAACGAAACACGACTCTTCTTCTTCACCGAACCCGTTAACAATTCAACACGAACGCCCAACGGCTCTAACAATTGCGAAATGCCTTCGTAATGCTGATTCGCTAAAATCTCTGTAGGCGCCATGAGACAAGCCTGATAGCCGTTGTCTATGGCCAACAAAATAGCCATGAGCGCTACAATGGTTTTTCCACTTCCAACATCGCCCTGAACCAAACGGTTCATGTGAAAGCCCTTCATCACATCGGTGCGAATCTCTTTCACCACGCGCTTCTGCGCTCCCGTTAATTCAAACGGCAAATGCTTTTTATAAAACGAATTGAATAATTCTCCAACCTTCTCGAACACCACTCCGCGCTGCTCTACCGTGCCCGCCAACTTCGTTTGCAACACTTGCAACTGAAGGAAAAACAATTCTTCAAACTTTAATCTTCTTCGCGCTTGCTCCAGCTTCTCGGCATTCGCAGGCGCGTGCAATTGCACCAACGCTTCCGCGCGAGAAATTAATTTGTATTGTTGAATCAACTCTTGCGGCAGCACTTCCGGAATTTCATGACGAACTTCTTCACACAACTGCAGCGTTAATTTTCCAATCACGTTGCTGTTCAAACCTCTGTTCGACATCTTCTCTGTGGTACTATACACAGGCTTCAATCCCACACCAGCTGCCATGCGCGAAGATTCAATCTCTTCCACTTCCGGATGAGCAATGTTGAATTTGCCTTTGAACTCGGTTGGTTTTCCATACACCAAACAAGGCTTGTTCAAAGGCAAACTGCTCTTCAGCCAACGCGCTCCCTTGAACCACACCAACTCCATCGTACCTGTCTCGTCTTGAAAAATTCCGACCAAACGCTTGGCGCGCGCTTCACCCAATTCCGTTAACCGAACGATTGTTCCTTGCAACTGCACCGCAACGGCGTCTGACTTCACGTCGCGCACCTTCTGAACTTGACTCTTGTCTACATACCGAAACGGATAATGCATGAGCAAATCTTCCCACGTGCGAATGCCCAATTCCATGCGGAATTGATCGGCGCGCGCAGGACCTACACCCTTCAAAAATGAAATATCGTTTTCCAGTTTAGACATTCCTCACGAAAATATAATAACTTGTGCAAGCATTTATCCATTGTGGACATTTAACCATGAATCAACAGCAATACAACAGACTCTTTTACGTGCTTTCAGCCTTCGTGCTTGTTGAAAAAATGCTGGTGTATTTCTTCTTTTCCATTCAATACACAGACAGCGATCAAACGCTTTTGTGGCAAGTGGCTACCGACCTTTCGAACGGTGTTTTTCACGGGCCGTGCTTTTACGGACAAAGCTACGGACCAAACATAGAACCCTTGTTGGCTGTGCCTTTCATGAAAATCGGATTTCCCGTTTACGCAGCTCTTCCGCTTGCAACGTTAATCCTTTCCACCACGCCATTTTTTCTTTTAGCATTCTATTTCAAACAAAAATTATCTGCTCAATCTGCTCTCATTCCACTGATTGTTTGCCTCTTGCTTCCGTTGGAATACAGTCTACTCACAGCCATTCCTCGCGGATTCGTGGGCGGAATCTTTTTTGTAAGTCTCGGATTATTCTGTTGGAAATATTTCCGAACCAACCTTTCACTAGCTTTCGCAGGACTTTTTATTGGATGGGGTCTTTACGGAAATTTGAACAGCGCCTTGCTTCTTCCTCTCATCATTCCAAGCATTCATTGGAACAAGAAATTCATTTTACGTGCAGTGCTTTTCTTCGGTGTTGGTTTTATTATCGGACTACTTCCCTTCTACTTCAATTTTCAATATTACCAAGCGCATCCTGAATTGCTCATTCACGTAGCACCCAGCGTGAAACTCAGTTGGGCCAGTTTCCTTGAAACCATTTACCGATTTAACAATTATTTCGATCAGGTTTCACCGCTGTTTTGGCGCTTCGGATTTGTTAGCGTGCTCTTGCTTCCAGCTGCAATAATTTTATTGTGGAAGAAAAACAAACGCCTCGAGGCGTGGACAATTGCCTTCGTTCTATTGGCTATTCTTGGATCATTATTCTTGGAAAAGACGAAAGAAAGCTCCTACTCCCTTTTCTTTTCAGGTGGAAGATTTTTCCTTGCTCTTCCGTTCGTATTCATCTTCCTTTCGTTGTATTTCTATTCGTTTCTTTCTTCGAAAAATAAATTAAAATTCAATCGCATTGCACTCCTGCTCGCTGTTGTTTCTTTCGGAATAAAAACAGTATTTTTCTCGTCATTACTTTCAAGTGCCATTGACGAGTCGAAATCTTGGTGTGTGCATGTTGTGCGAATTAGCGACCTGAAAAAACAATGCTCGGCAATGGCTGAATTCGGAGAGAACCCTTCACTTTATATTGCGATTACTGGCGATACTCCCGGACAGCCGGTAACCTACGGATGTCAGTGCCTTCAGGCCGACTTTCCTTCCACCTACATTCCACATTACGAAAGAAGAAGATGGCTTATTTCCGAATACAATAAAATTGTTTTTCCTACTATACTTCTTCACGGAAAAGATACCACGCGCTGGGACAGAAGTAAATTCGGTCACCTCAACATTGTAAAACACGACAAAGAAAAAGGATGGATGTTGGTTCGAAATTCAGAAACAACCGACGTGTTTCTTTTTGAAAGCGGGATACTAACTCCGAATAAATAAATTCATGAAAATCGTTCTTCAACGCGTGTCTAGCGCCTCTGTAAAAGTAGATTCCAAAATAGTTGGAAGAATAGAACATGGGCTCTTGCTGCTCATTGGATTTTCTTCCACAGACACCGAGGAAAATATTCTTCCAACCATAGAAAAAATTGTGAAGCTGCGTATTTTTTCAGACGAAGAAGGAAAGATGAACAAGAGCGTTTTAGATGTTGAAGGAAGTATGCTCTTGATTAGTCAGTTTACGCTGTACGCAGATACCAAGAAAGGCAACAGACCGAGTTTCATTGAAGCCGCTAGACCTGAACAGGCCATTCCGCTTTATGAATTTTTCATTGCTGAAATGCGCAAGCGCATAACGAAAGTGGAAACTGGAATTTTCGGCGCCGATATGAAAGTTGAATTAGTCAACGACGGACCGGTTACAATTGTCTTCGACTAGTTCAAATGCTGAACAGATTCGCCTTTCTTCATCTTGTTGTACTGAAGCGCCAACAGCACCATAACATCTGAAAAAGTCTTCATCGCATCTTTGGTTTCTTCAGAGATCTCTTGCTTACGAAGACGCAAAATCATCAATCCGTAAAGTGCCGTTAGATAGGCCTCTACTTCACTCAATGCTTTCCCATTTGCACGTTCACGGTAAGAATCAAGGCTTTCCTTCGCGCGTTCGTTTGCTGCAATGTATTCATCGTCGCGAAGCAGCGTATTCAAAGTGGTGTGAAGCAAATTCAATTCGGAAATAACTTCTTGCACTTCTTCCACATTGCCTTTTTCTTCAGCGCCGCTGCGCTTCATGCTCTTGGCCAATGCTTGGAACCATGTTTTTTCTTCCTGAATTTTTTCTTCGGATGGAAGGAACGAACGCAAGAATCCGTCGAGCGATTCAACATCCATGTTTACAGCACGAAGCAGGTCTTGCATCTGCCACATGTAGATAACATATTCAGCTATGTTCTCGGCGTATTTACGTTCAGCAATAGTCATTACTTTCCTTGTTTTTCAGTTTCGTATTCTGCATTCAATCCCTTTACAATCTCACTTGTCAAATCGTAAATTGGATTAGCGAAAAGAATAAGTGGCGCGGTGCTTTGGTAAGAGAAAATGTAATCCCATCCGTTAGCCTTAGCGTAGTTCGCAGTGTAAACTTCCAACTTCTTTCTTAAATCTTCTTGAAGGGCAGCTTCGCTTTGCATAAGCATCTCTTCTTCTCTTTGCTGAATCTG
>JANQWV010000067.1:42265-43349 GCA_030729695.1 Flavobacteriales bacterium
GTTCCTGCAAAAAGAATGACCAGAATTAAGTTAAACGCGAATGGTTTTTTCACGGATTTGTTTTCTGAAAGTTGATGCTCCATGCTTTATGTAAATTTTGAAATTGATTTTCAATCTCTGTTAGAAATTCTTCGTTCAACAATGCTTTGACCGCTTCAATGGTTTTCACCGCTTCTTGATCAATCTTAATGGCTTGCTTGTATGAGGCCGCTTCGAATTCAACAATCCACTTGCCGTTCCAAGAATGGACAACAATGCGAATACGCGGATGTGGAATGGTTTCAATGGCTCTCATGGTCTTGCGAATTTAATTGTTTTCTTGAACTTTTTTCGCCAAGTTTTTCAAACGAAGCATAATGAAGAAAGCCATAAGGGTGAAGCACATGGCCACGTACCCAACAATGTGATAATTCTCTAAAGGCGCGTTGGCGTTGGCTTGCGTAATAATGCTTCCGGCCAATGCCGCGCTAATTCCCGACGCGGTACTTTGTGCTGCTGAATTCAAACTCATGAAACCTGCGCGATGCTTGGGGTTCACGACACCGCTTACAATGGTGTTCGCCGGAATCATTCTTCCGGTTACCATGACGAAGAAAAATCCGGCAATGGCTAAGACAATCCACAAATCGGTTTCAGGCAAATTCGTGTTAATGAAAATTGGAATGAGCGAAAGCAAAGCGAAGAATCCGAACACCTTAAATCTTCCAATTTTGTCTACTGCTCTTCCAATTAAAATACTGCTGATCACCGTGCAGAATCCACCAACCAAATAGATGTACTTCACTTCGTGCTGTTCCAGTTTCACGTTGGAAATCATGTACGGTGTCAAGAAGGAAATAATGGTGAACTGCCCGAGTACAAGTAACACGGTAAACAGCAAAGCATTGCGCTGCGCCACATTCGAGAACGAAGCCTTGAATGTCTCCATGGGTTGAAACTTGTGTGTTCTGCGTTCCAAATGATCTCGCAACGGCGGTAATGCCTTCCAAGCCATGAACCAAAACGGAAGACTCAACGCACTTACCATGTAAAAAGGCACGTGCCAATTTCCATCAAAAAAATCGACCATGGTCAAGGCCATGGG
>JANQWV010000067.1:43449-50281 GCA_030729695.1 Flavobacteriales bacterium
CGCGGAAGGTTATCGAGATAAAACACACCCAAGAAAGAAGTCACTCCAGCCGCCAATCCGTATGAGCTCACTAACCAACCGAATCCCGCCGGGCCAATGCCCAAGTCGCGCTTCAAGATGTCGCCCATGGGCATCATAATCATGAAGTCTACGATGTTGGTGAACTGAATGGCAGCTAACACAACTAAGATCCAGCGTTCTTTCTTTGTTGAATTAGCCATTGTTTTGGGAATTCCATTCCCTTTGTTTAATATCTAAAACGCCTTGCCATTCTTGTTTGAATGGAAAACGCTGTGGCTCACTTCCTGGATGAACTTTCGTGAAGAATAATTTCAATAATGCGTTTCTCAATTTTCCTGGATGACGCAACGCAATACGCATCTCAACGGGAACTGCACCGAAGGTTGACTTGATTTCTCCCGCAGTTCTTCCAAATGCAATCTCTTCGCACTGCTTGTCAATGGCCCATTTCACGAATGAAAGAAGCATGTTTGAATAAAGACCATAAGTAGCGTTCGCTTCGTAATCTACTCCAACCAAGAACGCTTCAAGTTCTTTGTTGTTGATGAGCGCAATCTGATATCCGACAATTTCATTTGCCACATAGTAGGCCTGAATAAGCATCTTCTCTTGAAGCGACTTTTTCAATTCAACCAAAAATTCGGTTGTTAAAGGTTCCATAGCGAACTCTGCGCGATCGTATACATTTCTATACAACGCCTGAACCAAGATTTCATTCGCTTCTAAGTCTTCGGCGCTCCAGATGCGGGTTTCAACACTTTCACATTTTTTCAATGCTGCTTTCGCTTTCGTTCTGAACTTCGTGTTTAACGCGTTTAAATAATCGTCGAACGTCTTCCAGTTTTTATCGAAAGGCATCTTCAACAAATGATCCACCGCGAACGTATGAAATCCACATTCCTTCAACTCATTCAGCGCATCGTAATCTTTCGGATAGAAGTCTTTCACCACAACCGCTTGCGTATCTCTGTTGCTCTTCCGCAAAAAATGAATGACATCTGTTAAGGCATAGCACAAAGCCGTCATAGCTTCTTCTACATGTATCTCTGATTGAAAAACATAACCATGGGGACCCGTGCAAAAAGGACTTCCGCAAACCACTATGGGATACTGTCGTGACTGTCTTCCGAAAACACGCGCAACAAATCCAGCTCCACCCTCAACGTCTACGTGTGTTTTCAATTCACCTGATACGAAATAGGTGTATTGCAATACAGCTATACCAATTGGATCTTCGTTTTTAAAAAATAGAATGTAAAACAACTTTCCTTCCCATGATTTGGATAAAGCTGCTAGATAATCTGACGAGAGAAAAATATTGTTCTCTAAATTTTGGGCATCCCACACTTCGGCGGGAACATCTGAAAAACGATCCGTTAGGGTGTAGCTCAATTCAGAAGAACCTAACGCCCAACGTACCTTTTTTCGTTCACCAAAAACACAGCAGTTTACCATAATTTTCTAAAGATTTGCAAAGGTAAAGACACTTCAAGGTTAACTTTGTTTAATTCACAACTAATGTTACCCCCTGAAAAAATACTTTTCTATGACAGTGACTGCCTCTTCTGCAGCAGTTGGGTGCAACGTATTCATAAATCGTCGAAATTTTCTAATTTATTTTTTTCCGGATTGAAGGGTGAAAAAGCAAAAAACCGTTTATCCTCTTCGGAACGTGAGTCCATGTCGGGAATTATTTTCATTGTAAATGGAAAGAAATACCACAAAGGCTTAGCACTTCGAAGATTATTTTATGAAGTGAAAGCACCGCTCTCCCTTTTGCTCTTACTAACTTTCCTTTGTCCTCTATTCCTGTTGAACAAAATTTACGATTTCATTGCGAAGAATAGACACCGACTAAACGGAAAAACGGCTTGTGAATTTGAACCTACCTTGCAGAAAAAAATACTTTCCTGACAATGATTGAAAACATACCTTTTTCACTTGTAGTTCTAACCTCTATTCTTACGCTTTTATCTGGCGTAATGATGACTTATGCCTTTGTTCGTGGACATCACCGGACACAGCAGCGTGCGCACATGTTCGCTTTGGCCCTGTTGGGATGGTCGATATTTCAGGCTACGTTGGCGTTGAATCGCTGGTACATGGATATTAAAACAGGAACAGGACATTTACTTTTTCCAATAATTTTTTCTTCAGTACTTATTTTGTTGTTGGCATTGACGCCCCGCGGATCAAGGTTTCTCAGAGCTCTTCGTCCTTCTTGGCTGTATAGTTTGCAATACCTCAGAATTCTAGTAGCCTCAATGTTTTACATTTTAGCTACGTGGAAACAAACACCGTGGGAGATGACTTTTTACGGAATGAATTTCGACATTGCCTTCGGTGTTCTTGCCTTGGTATGCATGCCTATTTTCCCAAAGAAAAAAAGCAAGTACAAACTTGCTTTTTCAATATTTAATTTTGTTGGAATTGCGTCTATCGTGTGGCAATACATTTTGGTTTTAGGAAGCGTTCCTAGCGATTCACAATGGCTTGGACTTACTCAACCGAATTACGCCGCTACTCACTTTCCATACGGATGGATTATTACGGTTGTACTTCCGCTCATTCTTGCTTCCAATGTTGCGCTATTGGTTCAGAACCTCACACATCACGAGAAACCCATTTTGTAATTACGCCTTCTTCTCTTCGCGGTAAACCATGAATCCTGCGAATGCGAGCAGTGCGAAAAGCAATGCCGATCCTGCATAAGAGATGCTAGTTCCTTTCTCCCAAACCTTTGGTTCGAAAGACCATTCAACAGTGTGTGTTCCAGCAGGAACCATGGCCCCACGAAGAACGTAGTTCACGCGTGCAGCATCCACTTCGTTACCGTCTATTCTGCAAATCCATCCTTGTGGATAATAGATTTCACTGAACACTACAGGCTGTGCTTCTGCTGAAGTGTTGTTCACTTCGTAGCGCAAAACTTTGGTTTCGTAGGCCAACATGCGAACAGATGCAGTGCTATCCACGGCCGTTTGTGGCGCATGAAACTGTGTAGAGAAAGCAGCTTGTGTGGTGGCTTCTACCTTCGGATCTATCGCACCTAACGCAACAATTTCTTCATCGCTGTTGTTGGTGGTGTTCACTTTAGAAACAAACCAAGCATTTCCTAAAGCGAATTTATTTGGAATTGCAGGTTGCTCTGGATTGCCAATGTAATACTTGGTGTTTAGCATGTTCAACACGGAAAGACTTCCTCCCAAAGAATCGTATGTACCCGCTTGCAAATAAGCAAGCGCGCTATCTAACTCTTCAGCCAAATGGAAATCGATAACTTCTTGAATGCGCTTCAACTTCGCGCCGTGATATCCGCCTATGCTCTTGTGGAAGAACGAAGTCTCGGCATCATTGAACGGATAGCCTAAACGAGCCACACGGAAATCAGAGTTCAATTGAAGGGCACCGAAATTAGCAACTTCCTTCAAAGCACCTTTTGTCTTCACGTGATCGTAAATACCCGAGTTCGTTAATGCCTGTTCCAAAGCATTCGACTTGTTGTCGAAATCTGCAACAGCAGGTTTTTCCAAATCGAGAATCGAGAAGTCTGCAGCGCTAGGCTTGACAGGAATCTCCTTTTCTTCAAGCGTTACAAATTTCTTGTACGCACCTTTTTCCTTTTCTAAATTTAGATAACGTCTTGAAACGCTGAATCCATCGAACAAAACAATTACTCCTACAATCGGAAGAATAGCCATTTTCAAAGTCTTGTTGTTCACGTATACAAGCGCGAGCACTGCGCCAGAAACCAACAATACTAAGAACAACGAACGCTTCGCGTCGGCCTTGAAAATTTCAGCACGAACATCTTGCAATGCGCTGCTGTAATCGTCAACCATAGCCACTTGTTCTTTTGGAGCATTCTTCGACAACTGATCGAATTGCTCTTGCTCTTGTGGGCTAATCATGGTTCCTGTTGAACTTGGACTAACATTTAAATACATGATCACAATTGCAAAAACAGCAACTGCTCCTGTAAGAATTTTCTTTCCGCTCTTTCCCCAAGCCACTTCGCCTTCAACCAATTTCTTCAAGAACATCATACCCATAGCAGCAGCCATGACTTGAATAAGCACCAAGATCATTTTTGAATCGCGGAACTTATTGTACATCGGAATTTTTTCAATGAACATGGAATTCAATCCAGTCATTTCCTTCAAACACAATCCGAGTGCAAGCAGGGTAATAACCAAGAATGGCCATTTGATTCCGTCTTTCAATCCAACAAATGCTAAGATGAACAATGTCATGATTGCAGCACCGAAATAGAACGCACCACCGGTGAAGCGCTGTGCTCCCCAATAGCTGTTGGTTCCTTTTAGGTCGTCTTTGAATTTGTTTACATTTTTATTTCCTTTCGCGGCATTTGGAATAGCCTCTTTGTTTTTATCTCCAATTGCAGCAGAAGCACCGCCTTTGGCATTCGGGATTAACAATGACCATTGCTCTCCTGAAGCGAAGTTGTAGTCGAGAATGTAAGAACCGCTCAGACCTTCTTGTTCAATGTTTGAGCTTTCTTTTGGTTTAAGTGTAAGGTCTGAACTACCACGCGTGGTGTATTTGCTGTACTCGTAGGTAGTCATTAAGTTACTCGCACTTGGAAGTACAGCAACTACGCTAGCAACCGCCAATACGACCAATGACATACCTAGCGCTTTGAATTGTTTTGCTAACACTAAACGAATCGATTCTCCCACGGCAACTGCCACAAGCAAGAATGCCAAATAGTAAGTCATTTGAAGGTGATTCGCAGCAATGTTCAATCCCAAGAAAAGCATAAAGATGGCGCCACCTAAATACGCTCTTCCTCTGAACGCCAGAATGAATCCACCAAGCGCTGGGGCCAAGAATGCAATGGAAGTAACTTTACCTGTATGTCCAGCACCGAGATACAAAATGTTAATGGTTGCGAAACCGAAGGCCACTGCACCCACCAAACTGTACCAAGGACCTAAGCGAAGACACAATCCGAGAATGTAATACCCCAAGAAGCACAAGAACAAGGTTCCAATTGCGCCAGGTAAACCTAAACGAAGAGTCAGTAAAATTGGACGAAGCAAGTTAGCGTTGTGTTCTGTAGAAACTTGGTATGCAGGCATTCCTCCGAACATCGAGTTCGACCAAAGGGCCTCTTCATTGTGAAGTTCACGGTAGTTAGAAAGTTCTTGGGACATGCCTCTCCACTGAACAATATCGGGTTGATTCAAATCGTAACCTTGCCAAAGCGGTGAAAAATAAACGCTCGCCAAAATCACGAGTGAGAGGATTGCCACTGCGTGTGGCCAAGACAATTTCAAAAACTTATTCATGTTATTCCTGGTCTTTTATTTCTACAAAATCTACGTATTCGCTGTCTGGCGTTTTGTGTCCAGTCGTCTGCTTGTTTCCAAACTGAGGCTCGCTTTCTCTTCGTTTATTCTTGTTCACTTCTTCGTTTACTTTATTCACAGCATAATTCGCAGTTAAACGAACTACAAATCGAATAATTCCTGAAATGATAAAAATCCAAAGAATGGTTTTTAAAACTCCACCTAAACTCGCAACCATCATTTCGTTGTCAACTCTTTAAATACTTGTTCCAATTTCTGATCTGAAGCCGTTAACTCATTAACAGGCGCATTCGCTACCACATTTCCTTTACTGATGATTATCACACGAGAACACATAGCCTCTACTTCTTGCATGATATGGGTAGAAAGTAAAACGGTCTTTTCCTTCCCCATTTGAATAATAATCTCACGAATGTCTGCAATCTGGTTTGGATCTAAACCACTCGTTGGCTCATCGAGAATCAAAACTTCCGGATCGTGAATAATGGCTTGAGCCAATCCCACACGCTGACGGTAACCTTTCGACAATTGTTGAATGGGCTTGTGCGCTTCAGGCGTTAGACCAACCAAGGCAATAACCTCTTCCACCCTACTCTTCAAATTCTTTACGCCGTGAAGACTTCCTGCAAAAGTCAAATACTCGCGAACATACATGTCTGTGTACAACGGATTGTGCTCAGGCAAATAACCCACGCGTCTCTTCACTTCTAAAGGATTCTCATTTACATCGAATCCGCAAACAGAAACTTTTCCCGACATAGACGGAATGTAGCCTGTTATAATCTTCATCATTGTACTCTTTCCCGCGCCATTCGGACCTAAGAAGCCAATGACTTCTCCTTTTTTCGCTTCGAAGGAAACACCATTCAAAGCGGTTTGTGTACCGAACATCTTGACTACCTGACTTACTGAAATTGACATAAAGGTCGTGTCTGTTATTTACTAAAATTCGAGTGTAAAGATAGCAGAAATCACTTGTCAGTTCGGCCACTGACCTTAGTCAATTCCACAGCTACATATTAATTCGTATATTCGAAGACCTTTTAGCCCAAGAACTATGAAAACCGAGCAAATACAGTGGACCGTCACGAAAGAATGGGACACGAGTAACATACAACTTAGCAATGCTCAATTGGTTCTGGTTTTTGCAGGCATTGACATTATTCCAAATTGCAATTATTACGAGACACTTCACACGGCTTATCCAAAAGCTGATATAGTTCTCATAAGCACTTCAGGCGAAATTCAAGGAAATGAGATGTTCGAAAACTCGGCATCAGCAACAGCTATACACTTTGAAGAAACGCCCATCCGCATTTCCAAAAAAGAAAATATTGCAGGACAAGATGCCATAGAGATTGGAAAACAGATTACAAGTGAGCTTCTTTCTGATGATTTGAAGCACATCCTACTTTTTTCTGAAGGTGGCCATATGAATGGCGATCATTTGATTGCGGGTATTTCCGCAAATCTCCCGA
>JANQWV010000068.1 GCA_030729695.1 Flavobacteriales bacterium
CTTATGCCCGGTGTGCACTTCATTCGATTGAACAACTGGGAAGACCTCGATTTCATTACAGAGAAAACGGCTGGTGTTATTCTTGAAACCATTCAAGGAGACGCAGGTGTGCGTATTCCGAATGAACTGTATTTGCATGCGTTGAAGAAGAAATGCGAAGAAGTCGGTGCGCTGCTCGTGTTCGATGAAATTCAATGCGGCATGGGGCGCACCGGGAAAGTGTTCGCATTCGAACACTTCGGCGTGGTTCCGCACGCCATTACGCTCGGAAAAGCATTAGGCGGAGGAATGCCCATCGGATGCTTGGTTTCCTCGCGAGAGAACATGCGCGAGCTCTCGCACAATCCGTTTCTCGGACACATTAGCACCTTTGCTGGACATCCGGTTGCTTGCGCAGCAGCGCATGCATTCCTCGAACAAATTCACAACGAAGAATTGTTGCATCACGCCGAGCAAATCGGACAATTCATTGAAGAAAAATTATCCGCGCATGAACGCGTAATCGAAGTTCGAAGAAAGGGATTGTTCTTCGCCATTGACATGGAGAGTGCTGAAATGGTTCAGCAAGTGGTGGAAGAAAATTTAAGAAACGGGCTCTTGAGTTTTTGGTTCTTGTCTTGTCCGTGGAGTTTTCGTATTGCGCCACCGTTGACGATTACCATGGAGGAGGCGGCTGATGGCGTTGCGATCATCCTTGCTTCTATAAGTGCCGCTAAATAATTAAAGAATCGCTTTTATTGTTTGAAGAATTATCTTCATGTCTGTTAGAAAGCTTTGCTCGCGGAGGTACTTGAGGTTGAGTTCAAGTTTGGCGGGCATGATCTCTTCAATGTAGGTTTTCTCGGGATCTGAAGAGGCGCTGAGGAGTTCGTTTTCACGAACGTATTCAATGCTTGCGAAGTCTGTTATGCCTGGCTTAATGCTGAGGACGTTTTGTTGTTCTTCGTTGTACAACAAAACGTATTTCGGAACTTCCGGACGAGGACCAACCACGCTCATTTCACCCAGAAACACATTTACCAATTGGGGCAGCTCGTCGATCTTGTACTTCCGAATAAAATAACCGCTGCGCGTAATGCGATTGTCCTTCATTCCAACAGTAAGCTGTCCTTTTGATTCTGCGTTTTTGCGCATGGAACGGAACTTCAACAAGCCGAAATTCTTTCCACCCAAACCAACACGCTGTTGAACGAAGAACGGTGATCCAAAATCATCGAGAACAATCCAAATGGAAACGACAAAACCAACCGGCAATAGCACAACAATAAGTGCTAACGAGAAGACTATGTCGAACAAACGTTTCATTATACCACTTGAATAGCTTTCAAAATCGCATTCGCTACGCGCTCTGCGTCTTCGTTCGACAAGTCGTAGTAGACAGGAAGCGAAATTTCATTTTTGTAGAAGTTGAACGCATTCGGAAAATCATGAATGTCATATCCTTCGTTCTTGTAAAATGTGAACAAAGGCAAGGGTTGAAAATGCACGTTCAAAGAAATTCCTTCTTCAGCAACTTTGCGAATGACTGCATCGCGCTGGTCTTCGGTAAACTTGTTTATGCGAAGCATGTACAAGTGATAATTGGAGTCGGACCATTCCGTTTTAAAGGTTGGAATGATGCAATTCTTATTGGTTGAAAGAATACGGTTGTAGATTTCGCAAATCTCTTTTCTTCTGTCTAAACTCTCTTGAAAGCGCTCCAACTCCACTCTACCAATGGCTGCATGAATATCGGTCATGTTACACTTGTAACCAGCCTCAACAATATCATAACGCCAGTTTCCCGGTTGCATTTTAGAAATTGCATCTTTCGATTGTCCGTGAAGTGACTTCACATAAATCTCTTGCCGAATCATTTCCGAAATAATATCCGATTGAAAATTCAATGCAATGGCTCCACCTTCTGCTGTAGTAAGGTTCTTCACAGCATGAAAAGAGAATCCCGCAACATCGGTTTGGTTACCAACACGCTTTCCCTTGTACCACGAACCGAATGAATGCGCTGCATCTGACACAACGAGGGGTCTTCCAAATTTCTCTTGAGGTTTGCTTTTAGGTTTCCATTCGAAACGTTTGGTATAGCACTTCGCTAATTCCATGTAAGCTTCATAATCAACAGGCAGCCCTCCAACATCTACAGGCATAATGGCCTTCGTTCTTTCCGTCATGGCCGCAGCCACTTTCTCAATGTCCATGTGCGCTGAGTCGGGTGCGCAGTCAACCATAACTGGAGTGGCACCTAAATGCACAACCACGTTAGCGGTTGCAGCATAAGTATAGGCT
>JANQWV010000069.1:0-64441 GCA_030729695.1 Flavobacteriales bacterium
GAAGATGCCGAACGCATAATATCTATGAAATAGCGCTGATCTGCATCTAATTTAGATTGGGCCAGCTGCTCGGCCATTCCAACAATTCCATTTAATGGGGTTCTAATTTCATGGCTCATGTTCGCTAAAAACATGGCTTTCGCTTTCGATGATTCTTCTGCCTTATGCTTGGCGTCCTTCAACTCAAATTCCATTTCCTTCATATCGGTAATGTCCCAATGTATTCCAATCGAGCCATGAACATTTCCGTCATCTCCTATCAGTGGCGCAGCACTTACCAACCAATAACGTGTTTGTTTGGCTTTATTTAATATTCGCAACTCATAAACATCTTCCTCACCTTCTATGCGTGATGCACGTCGAACCTTCATCCGTTCGCGCTCTATTTCATCTAATAATATTTCACCACCATCGCTTCCAATTAATTCTTCACAGCTAAAACCACTCATTTCGCAAAACGATTCGTTTGCGTGAATAATAGTCCCATCTGGATTTACTTCCAATAATCCCAAACGAAAATTATCAATAATTCCCTTGAACTTCGCCGCGCGATTGATTATAAGCTTTTCGGTTGTCCCAGAAGACTGTTCCAATTCAGCAACTCGCTGACGCAAATATATTATTTCCTCTTCTGTGGTCATGGGAATGCTAATTTAGACACAAACTGCTGATATAGGTACGCCAACTGCAAAATTTATTTCATGAAAAACCCCTTCATGCGAAGGGGTTGTTTCATACCTAACTAACCTAAACTTATATTTATAATGCTTTTTCCCAAGTCATTTGAAGGAAGAATTTCGCTCCGTTTGCTTGATGAATGTATTCGTCTTGTTGGAAAGCATTTGCAACATTCAATGTTGAAACACTTAATACGTTCCCAGATGCCGATTTCATAGTGAAAGTATATTCGTCGGATTGAAGAACAATTCCAGGATACCATTTGAACATGTCGTCACCAGCTGCTATTACATCAATTGCTGAAAACACGACTTCACCACTCTTGTCTGCAATTTCAATCTTCACCCCTTGAAGGTTAGCATTTGCTCCTTCTGGTTGAAGCCACACGAAATTCAATCTAGCAACATCTTCACCTAAAACAGCTGTTGGAGCAGACTCGTCTGTGTTAGAAACACTAGTTGTGGTATCAGCCAAAGATATTGGTGATGTTGGCATGTAAAATTCTTTCTGACAAGATACAAGGCTAAGAGAAAGAACTGCTGCGAAGATGGAGATTGTGATTGCGTTTTTCATAAGTCAAATAGGTTATGCTTCTTTTACCCCTATCGACCAAAAAAGGTTACACTTTTCTAAAAAAAACAGCAATTATTTTTATTTCGACACTGAAAACGGAATCGGAATGAAGACTTCATTGCCTTCAAACCTCAGTAAATACTGGCCATTTGCCAAATTCGAAACATTGAAAGAATTTTGCTCGGCAAATAGATTTTCTTGCTGAACCACCCTTCCTGAAAGATCATAAACACGATAAGAAGTAGCAGAATGCGTTCCTAAAGTGAAATTCAAGACCCCTTCAGTTGGATTCGGATACAACTTTGGCTCTGCTGCTGCGGATTCATCTATACCAACACAGCAAACATAAATAACTTGGGTATCTCTGTTGGTACATCCGTTATCGTCTACATAATTATAGGTAATCTGATAAAAGCCGGGGGCTACCAACTCGGGATAAAACAGGTTTCCACTTACTCCAAACCCTGTGTAATAACCTCCGGTTGGAATTCCGGTCATCTCTACTGGAGGATCTCCCGCCATAACAGTGTCCTGTGAAAGGAAGAGAACGGTTGGTTCAAACAACACGAAATAGTCAAATACTTCAGAGCTATTGGCACATCCGTTAGCGTCTGTGTACGTATAATACACCTGGTGTGCGCCGCCGCCAGCAATAGTCGGGTCAATGGTACTTCCAACAATTCCATCACCAACATAGGTTCCACCCAATGGCAAGCCAACTATTCCAACGGGATCTGCTGAAATACAAATGCTATCCGTTGAAATACCCATTGCCACTTCTGGCAAATCAAAAACCTCAACACTCAATTGATTACTACTTCCTTCACACCCGTATTCATTAGTGCCGGTGCAGGAGTAGTTTCCCGATTCAGTAACTGTTATGGTTTGTGAAAGAGGCCCACTATTCCATTCGTAATTTTCACCTCCAGATGCGGTAAGATTCACCGAGGCATTGCCGCAAAATGTTAGCGGACCGTCTGCGGTAATGGTAATACTGGGTTGCGGTAAAACAGTAAAGGTGTAATCATCAGATCTGGTGCTGCAGCCAACAGTCGAAGTTCCTATTAAAAAAACCGTAATCGGATCCGTTACTTCAAGCGCGGCGGTTGTATCGCCTGTTGACCAAAGAAAATGGTCTGCACCACCAGCGCACAAAACCGCCGATTTTCCATCACAAAAAATCGTGTCGCCAGTAATGTGAACGGTCAAATAAGGATAATCGCAGTTTTTCAATTTTCCGAAGAAGGCTTCGCCCCCGCCATTGTTTGCGGCGGTATATCCGCCGACGGCAAGGTTTAAAGACGCTGAACTGCCTGCAAAAAACATTTCTTGATTGGCATTTATCACAAGGTCACTCACCGACTCGTCCGCACTTCCACCTAAATAAGAACTCCAATAGCGGACACCATCTATGGAATATCCAGCGAAGACAATATCATTCAGCCCGCCATTCGCGTTCTGAAAACCATTGTCGCCCAAATTTGAAGAGGTTGAATTTCCAGTAATGAAAACACTTCCTGCAGCGTCTGTTACAACACCCCAAAGCGATTCGTTTCCAGAACCACCGTAATAGGTCTTCCAATTCACACTTCCATCAATTGTATAAGAGGCTAAATAACCATCGAAACTTCCTCCACCGTTAAACACTTGCGCAGCGCCTGGTGTTGAGATTCCGTTAATAGATCCTGATTTCCCCACTACATACAAACGATCTGCTGCAACATGAATAGCCTCGGCGCGATCTTCACTTGGTCCGCCAATGTAAGATGCCCATTCAATGACATTGCCCGAATTAATTTTCGCGAAAAAACCATCGTACGCACCGCCGCCGAACGTGTTCTGCTCACCGCCAGTAGCCATGCCTGCAGAAGAACTTGTTGTTCCTGTAAAATATAAATTGAAGTCACTCGTCGCCACTAAGTCTCCTGCCAATTCAGCACCGCTTCCACCAAAATAAGTGTATCTCAAAAGGAATCCTCCCGGGTCAATCGTGCCTAAATAAAAATCACTTGCGCCACCACCGAATGCCGCTTGCAATGGGTCAAGCGTAATCAAGTCTGTTGAACTCGTTTCACCGATGAAATAAACTTCGCCTTGAAATCCTAAAGACAATGCTGTTAACTGCTCGTCGCCGCTTCCGCCGTAATAAGAGCACCATTCCAAAGTTCCGTCTGGAAACAACTTCAAAACAAATCCATCACGTGGGCCACCGCCGTAAACAGTCTGCTGACTCGCTGAAGCAAATGCCGACATAGAACTCGTGCTTCCCGCGACATAAATTCCACCGTAAGGATCAACCACAATATCGTTTCCAACATCATTTCCTGTTCTGCCATAATACGTTGCCCACAAGCGTTGATTCAAGGCGTTAAACTTCACCACATAAACATCATTGCTTCCACCCAACAATCCTTGATAACCCAAGTAAGAAATCAGAGTCGTTGAATTCGTTGCTCCTGTTAAATAATAATCTCCATTTGCATCGGTGAATATTCCACGTGAATCGTCGAGGCCTGTTCCGCCGTAATACGACGACCAAATAACTTCCGGATCTAATATTAACTCACCCTTGGTGTGCGAAGGAATTTCAAATTGAATGGCATTTTCATTCAAAATAAAGTTTCCGTCAATTTCTTTTCCTTGGTTGAAATAAACTGGCTTTGCGTCACTCACTTGTCCCATTTCAGCTTTAATTAGTAGGCTGCCATTTGTGCATTTTTCCAATTCCTCTGCCCCTTCAACTTGCATTTTAATTTGCTTCGCTGCTGCTGCATTTTCAGCAATGAACTCATACTTCAATCCGCTTTCAGTGATATACATTCTCCAATCAACACCCGGGTAAACATTCGCAATAAACACCTCTTGGAATGCTCTCGCTTTAATCCATTCTCCATCTAAAATGTAATTTTCCGAATAAACAGATCGCAATGATTTTGAAACGGCACTCTCAGAAGCACCCTTCCAATTCACATCGACACGCTCAGCATGCACACCCTCGCCATCATAGCGCTTGAATTGGTAGGTTAATCCGTTCTTTCGAACAAACACCTCCATTTCTGAAGTCGCATAAGTAAACAACACCGACTGGTCCAACTGACCTTTTTCATTTTTTACTTGCCCCTTATTCTCAATGAAAAAAGTATCATTCGCCTTGGCGAAATTGCAAGAGAAAAGCGCAATAGTTGCAGTAAGGAATAGCGTGTAGAGAAATTTCATGCTTGGAGTGTTTTGCTTAATACGCTAATGTAAGAATTTGGTTTCAGCAGAACCGAATGTTCATTCGAACCTTACAAACCATGCAGTGTTAAATCTACCTAAAGATACTCAACCGCTCTGCATCCAAGCGAATCATAATGAATAAGAGTATGGTAAACGCCATAAGCGAAGATCCGCCGTAACTGAAGAAGGGCAGAGGAATACCAATGATCGGCGCTAATCCGAGCACCATTCCAATATTAATTAGCACGTGCATAAATATAATGGCAGCAACGCAATAACCATACACACGAGAAAACTGAGAACGCTGACGTTCTGCCAAGGCCACAAGTCGATAGATGAGTGCGAAGAATAATAAAATGACAAGTACGCTTCCAACAAAGCCCCACTCTTCAGCGACTGCGCTGAAAATAAAATCGGTCCATTGCTCCGGAACGTAGTTGTTCTGAGTCATTGGCCCTTGGTGAAACCCTCTTCCCAACAAACCTCCAGAACCAACTGTAATCTTCGCCATCTCTGAATTGTAGCTAGCGTCTTCGCGTTCTACCGGAAGTGAAAGCATTACATAGATTCTTTCCTTGTGGTGCTTTTCAAGCACGTTATCTACAATGTAGTTAATGGAAAATGCAAGGCTAGAAGCCAACACCAATGAAATAACTATCACTGAGTAGAGCATTCTCCTTGATCGAGGAACAATAAAATTTCGAACGAAAATCAATGCGAGAATAGCTAATCCAAGCAATGAAATGAGAAACGTCCAAATCGAACTTTGCTCTCCGAAATACGGATAAGTCGTGCGACCTGCACCAATAACAATACTCAGCGTTCCAATAACAACGCTCGCGAATCCGGCTATCAAGACATTGCCCGACATTCCTTCGCGATACATGACCAAAATAAACGCAAGAAAAGTAAGCAACGAACCCACATCGGGTTGAAGAAGAATGAGCATGGCGGGCAATCCGATTATAGCAAATGCTTGAATTCGCGTCCGTAGATTTTTTAATTGTACTCCAGAACTGGAAATGAATTTCGAGAGAAATAATCCTACACCAATCTTAGAGAACTCGCTGGGCTGTATTCCAAAATCACCTATTCCAAACCAAGCCTTTGCCCCATTTACTTCCTTACCAATAACCAATACCAACATGAGTAAAAGCACAAAGAATAGATAGATGTATATCGCAAACTTATTAAAGACCTCTGCATCTAGGTACAGAATTACAACAATCAAAAACGCACACACACCAATCCAAACGAGCTGTTTACCATACTCTTCAGAAAATGTAAACGGACTTGGTGTTAACGGATTGAATGCCGCGCTGTATATCGTGAGCCAACCAAACAATACAAGCACTCCGTAGAGCGCAATTGTGCCCCAATCGAGTTGTAAGTTTTGTTTGTTCGACGCTGCCATTAATTCAAAATTTTGGCGTTCATGATTAGCTCCTCTCTTCCTGTATTGGTGGTTCCTCCCTTCAAGTATTTTTCAATCATTAAACTTGAAATAGGCGCGGCCCAAGTTCCTCCGAAACCTGCGTATTCAACATAAACAGCTAAAGCAATTTTTGGATTTTCCTTTGGTGCGAAACAAACAAACACACTGTGATCCTCGCGAGGCTCGTTCTGAACGGTTCCAGTCTTACCGCAAATGACAATGTCTGAAAGCTTAATGCTGTTTGCTGTTCCGTCAGGACCAACAACTTTTTCCATAGCGTTAACAACCGTTTCGAAGTATTCTGGTTTAACGCCTACATCGACGCGAGTAACATATTCCGTGCGTGCAGAACCCCCTCTTCCGATTTGCTTCACCGTATGCGGTGGAACATAGAACCCGCGGTTCGCTATGATGCACGCCAGATTACACATCTGAACTGGGTTAATCAGCAACTCACCTTCACCAATAGCAATTGAATATATAGTTGAGAAATTCCATCCGTTTACTCCGTACTTCTTGTTGTAATATTCAGTGCTCGGAACATTCCCTTTTTTCATATTCGGTAAGTCACTACCTAAGTTTGAACCGAATCCCAATTTTCGAATTTGCTCGTTCCAAATTGAAAGTCCTATGGCAGCATCTTTCGCGCGATTGTTCGGATCTCTATTCGCTTCCACCACACGTTGTAAAACCCCTCTGAAATAAGGATTGCACGAATGAACAATCGCCATCTCCAAGTCGTCCATGCTGTGTGCGCCGTGACAACCGATTAGACTTCTGTTACATGCAATGCGCGTGTCTTTGGTAATTGATCCCAATTGCAACGCTGTTAGCGATTGCGCCAACTTGAAAATAGACCCTGGTCTGTACTGCGCTTGCGTAGCGCGATTAAAGAGCGGTTTTAAAGGGTTCTTCGCTAAAGCCGCAAAGTTTTGTCCGCGCGCTCTACCCACCAATAAATTCGGGTCGAAAGTCGGCGCAGAAACCAAGGCCAAAATTTCTCCAGTAGATGGCTCAATAGCGACAATACATCCACGCTTGTTCTGCATTAGTTTTTCCCCGTACTTCTGTAACTCCGCATCAATGGTTGAATACAAATCCACTCCTTCTTGCGCCGCGCTGTCTAACTGACCGTTCGCTACGCTGTGCTCTACACCAAGGTTATCGCGATAAACATATTTTATTCCGCGCTTTCCGCGCAACTCTTTCTCGTATGATTTTTCAATTCCACTCAATCCAATGTAGTCACCTTTGCGGTAATCGGGATGTGACTTCAAAATATCTCCATTCACTTCACCAACATCACCAAGCACCAGCGCACCTAAACTTTCAGGATACGTCCGTAAGGTTCTTGCCTGAACAAAAAATCCTGGAAACTTATACAACCGCTCTGCAAAAATCGCATACTCTTCCGGAAGCATTTGCTTGATCACCGGAGAAGGTTTGTACTTAACGTTCGGATATGTGACAGACTTCTTTAAGATTTCTTTTAGTTCTTCGTAAGGCAAATTCACCAACTTACAAAAATCCAATGTGTCGAAAGGCTGAAGATCTTTCGGTAAAACCATTAAGTCGTAAACGGTCTGATTCGTTACCAAGACTTTTCCGTTACGATCGAAGATGTTTCCTCTAGACGGGTAAACAACTACCTCGCGCTCTGTTAGACGAGAGCCTTTATTTTTCCACTCACTGGTAGCAACCTGCAACGCAAAGAGACGCGCTATGTATATCACACAGATGGTTCCAACAATAAACAAGAAAGTGTACCGGCGGTTGTCGTTGTTCAAGGTAATTAGCTGCTTTTCTTATTTGGCGAAATTAAGAGTTGCGCCAAAATCATCAGCAATAAAGTTGCAATAGAACTTAACAAAATATGAAACAACTGGAAGAAGAATTTATCCCAGCGTAAAAACTCGAAAAAGATTAACCACGTGTGATGAGCAAACGTCAATATCCCGGCGTATGTGGTATACCAAGCCAAGCCCATCTTATGAATGGTAGGCTTCAAATTCGAATCGTAACCCTCACGCGGGGCCAACATGTTTTGCACCAACGGTTGCAAGAATGCAAGAAGCAAACATGCCGAAGTGTGCAGACCTGGAGGACCTGTGAACAAGTCCATAAGTATTCCAGTGAAAAATCCAATCAACAACATCGCCCATCTTGGCGTGTCGAACGGAAACATAAGCAAACTAAAAATATAAATAAATGGAAGAACTAATCCGTCGAACAACTGAATTCTGCTAACCACCAAAGCTTGCAAAAGCACGAATAGAAATATGCGCAAATAGTTCATCATTCTTCTCCTCCGTCTGCAATGATTTGTTGTTGTTGAAGAGAATCAATCTCCATTTTCTGAAGATTCTTCACCACTTGAACCCATGCCACTTTTCTGTAGTCGGTTGCCAATTTCACTTTTATCCTATGGAAGTTTTCTTCCGGTTTGTCTTCCAATGCTTCCACACTTCCTATTAGCATTCCCTCGGGGAAGTGACTTGAAAATCCTGTTGTAATAACCGTATCACCAACATTGATGTACACGTGTTTCGGAATTTCCTTCACGAATGCAAACAATGGATCTCCACCCGGCCATTCTAAAATTCCAAATTCCCCTGTTCCCTTCATCTTCACCGAGCCCTGGAATTTCGTGTGAAGAATAGGCATGACTATCGAATAATTCTCACTCACACTGCTCACGATTCCGACAATACTTCCGTTCGCAATTACACCCATCTCAATGCCAATGCCTTCAGCATATCCCTTGTTCAGGGTGAGGTAATTTCGTTTGCGACTAACGGTGGCGTTGACAACTTTAGCAGGTGTATATGTGAATTGCTGACGCACGCCTTGCGCTTTAAACGTAGCAGTATCAGAGGTGATATAATTTTCTGGAAGTAGGCTGCGCAATGCTGCGTTTTCAATTGCCAACTGATCATTGATTTCAGCAAGTCTTAAATAACTCGTGAACTCATCGCGCTTTTCATAAATGTACCCGGCGAAATCAGAACTGTGACGAATAAATTCTTTGCGATGAAAATTGTTTTCGGAAAACAAAACAATCAGTGAAAAAACTTGAAGCACTAGGAACAACAAAAGCATGTGAAATCGTTGCAATAATGCTAAAAGATTACCCATTCTGCTTTCGTGTTAACGAATTACTCGCGCATTAAGAATTGGAAACGGTTGATGTTCTTCAACGCAATACCTGTGCCTCTTGCTACTGCACGCAACGGATCGTCTGCTACGTGAACAGGCAATTTCGTTTTACGATTAATACGAACATCTAATCCACGAAGCAATGCACCACCACCCGCTAGGTAAATACCTGTTTTGAAAATATCTGCAGATAATTCAGGAGGTGTATTTTCTAAACAACTCATGATTGCTTCTTCAATTTTTGAAATTGATTTGTTCAATGCGTGAGCAATCTCTTTGTAAGAAACCATGATTTCTTTCGGAACACCGGTTACCAAGTCACGACCGCGAACACTGTAGTCAGCAGGAGGATTCTCTAAATCGTCAATGGCAGCACCTACTTCAATTTTAATTTGCTCTGCTGTGCGCTCTCCAATTAAAATGTTGTGATGACGACGCATGTAATCTTCGATGTCTTGAGTAAGTTCATCTCCAGCTACACGAATGTTCTTATCTGTTACAATTCCACCCAATGCGATTACTGCAATTTCGGAAGTACCACCTCCGATATCGATAATCATATTACCCATTGGTTCTTCAACGTCTACACCAATACCAATTGCTGCAGCCATTGGTTCGTGAATCAAATAAACTTCTTTTGCTCCTGCATGTTCCGCAGAATCTTTTACCGCACGCTTTTCAACTTCAGTAATACCAGATGGAATACAAATTACCATTCTCAATGAAGGCTGAAACATTTTCCCGCCCTTGTTAATCATTTTGATTAACCCTTTGATCATATCCTCAGCAGCATGGAAATCGGCAATTACACCGTCTTTCAACGGACGAATTGTTTTAATGTTCTCGTGAGTTTTACCATGCATCTGTTGCGCTAAGCGTCCAACGGCAACAGTTCTACCTGAAACGCGGTCGCGAGCAATGATTGATGGTTCATCTACAACAACCTTATCGTTCATGATAATGATTGTGTTTGCCGTACCTAAGTCAATGGCAATTTCTTGTGTTAGGAAACTAAAAAGTCCCATGCTTGTCCTTCTTTAAAATCGGTTAATTGAAAACGCTTGGATAAGTTACAAAGATAAGCGCGCAACAAGCTTTCTAACGAATTGCGAAGAATTTTTTTGTGGCGTTTGTTTTGGGTTAAATTCGCAAAAAAATAACTATGTCATTCGAACTACCAAACTTACCTTACGCATACGACGCACTTGAGCCACATATCGATGCGCGTACCATGGAAATTCACCACAGCAAGCATCACGCTGCATACACTACAAACCTAAACAACGCTATTGCTGGAACCGATTTAGAAAATCTTTCTATCGAAGAAGTTATGGTGAAGGGTTTTGAAAATGCTGCGATTAGAAACAACGGCGGTGGATTCTACAATCACAACCTATTTTGGGAACTTCTTTCACCAAATGGTGGAAAAGTGACTCCAACCTTGGAAGCCGCAATTAACGAGGCTTTCGGATCATTCGACGCATTCAAAGATTTGTTCGTGAAAGCTGCAATGACTCGCTTCGGTTCAGGTTGGGCTTGGTTGTGTGTGAAAGACGGAAAACTTGAAGTGTGCTCAACACCAAATCAAGACAATCCATTGATGCCAGGAGTTGGTTGTTCTGGATTTCCAATTTTAGGCTTAGACGTTTGGGAACATGCGTACTACCTGAACTATCAGAACAGACGTCCAGATTACATTCAAGCTTTTTTCAATGTAATTAATTGGGAAGTGGTTGAAGCTCGCTACAACAGCGCGAAGTAATTCTTCCATCTAGAATAATGAAGCCCTCGAGATTCTCGGGGGCTTATTCTTTTCTAGCTCTTAAGACAAAGTTTTGCCCCAAATAAACTCGACGCACTTGTTCGTCGGAAGCCAATTCCTCGGCACTTCCTGACTTCAAAATATTCCCATCGTACAAGAGGTATGCGCGATCGGTAATCGTCAGCGTTTCTTGCACATTGTGGTCAGTAATTAAAATTCCAATGTTGCGCTCTTTCAGCTTCCAAACAATTCGCTGAATGTCTTCAACCGCAATGGGGTCAACGCCTGCAAAAGGTTCGTCTAACAAAATAAACTTCGGATCCGTAGCTAACGCACGCGCAATCTCTGTTCTTCTGCGCTCGCCTCCACTGAGGTGATGACCAATGTATTTTCTTCTTTCAGTCAATCCAAATTCTTCCAACAAACCATCCAACTTCTCTGCCTGCTCTTGCTTTGAAAGACCCGTCAATTCAAGCACTGCTTTAATGTTGTCTTCAACAGATAGTGAACGAAAAATAGAAGCTTCTTGCGGTAGATATCCCACACCCATTTTCGCGCGCTTGAACATGGGCATATGTGTAATCTCGGTATCATCAAGTAAAACCTTTCCTTGGTTAGGTTGAATTAAACCGGTCACCATGTAGAAGCTTGTTGTTTTACCTGCTCCATTTGGACCAAGCAATCCAACGATTTCGCCTTGTTCAACATGAAACGAAACGTCTTTCACAACGGTTCGCTTTCCGTAAATCTTTTGAATGTTTTCAGCCCTTAACTGCATTGTGCGAAAATAGGCATCAAAGCGCTTCTATTTGCAACTGCCTAGGCAAAAGAGCAAAGGTCATGCGGTGGTGCTCACACGCGCCGAATTTCGAAATGGCTGCACGATGGGCCTTTGTAGGATATCCCATGTTTCTATCCCAAGCATAATGAGGAAATTTCTCGTGCAGCTTCAGCATAAATTCATCGCGATGAGTCTTTGCTAAAACGGATGCAGCAGCAATATTTAAAAAGCGTGCATCGCCTTTAATCATGCAGGTGTGCGCGTAACCCTCCAAAGCATAAAACCGATTTCCATCTACCAAGAGATGCGAAGGTTTAATCTTCAAATCAATTGTTGCGCGTTGCATAGCGGTAATAGATGCACGAAGAATATTCAATTGATCTATTTCTTGCGGTGTAACAAACTGCACGTTCCAAGCAACCGCCTCTTGTTCAATAATCACACGCAATTCATCGCGATGCTTCTTACTCATTTGCTTCGAATCGTTCAGCCAAGGGTGCGAAAATCCTTCAGGAAGAATGACAGCAGCCGCAACGACCGGGCCTGCTAAACAGCCTCTTCCGGCTTCATCTAAGCCCGCTTCATTGCTATCTGTGTGGAAGGGAAGCATCACTCGCGTTTGATTTTTTTCGCAGAGCCGTCACTCATTCGAACAATATAAATTCCTTGACATAATTCAGTTTTTTCAATAACTCGGCCTTGTAAATCGTAGTATGCAACCGGAACAACGTTCTTCCCATTGGTATTTTCTTCTACGCTCATTGGGGGCATAGTTATCGCCGAAAAGAAATTCCAAATTTCTTGACTTCCGTCGAAATCCTGACAAGTCGCGCCGGTAACAGTTAGTGGTGTCGTTCCCGGCCATGTATGCCCTCCCCCAGAAATTTCAATATACCAATTGTCATGTTCAGCGCAGCCAGAGTATATGGTTTTACTCGCGGTGCAGAAATCAAATAGATTCGAGTTCGCTATATTATTTGTTGAAGTGGAAGAACAGTCATCCTCTGTTTTCCAAAAGTTCAATGTTTCTGAAACGCTCGTCAAAACGCCGAATGTTGGATATTGTCCGAGTGAACCGTCATAAGGAACCACGGGATCTAATGTTCCATGAATGTGAAATGTAGGAACGGGCCTTGTTGGATTCGTATTCTGAATCATTACTTCAGTCATAGTTCCTGCAACAGAGGCTATCGCTGCGAATCGGTCTGACAACTGCCCTGCCAATGCATAGCTAAATATTCCACCATTCGAAAATCCGCATGAATATACGCGCTGATAATCTACGGACTCTGTTGCCAAAAGGTAATCTAATAACGCATTGATATACCCAATGTCATCTACATCTGCAGGGTCCTGCCATGCGTTCCAGTGATTAATTCCATTCGCGTCAGGTAATCCCTGCGGATAAACAACATAAAACTTCCCCACATCTGCAACAGCATTCATTTCCGAATATCCCATCTGAAAACTCATGTTGTTCGTGTATCCGTGAAAATTGAAAACCAATGGTCTATTTCCAATAGGCATATTCGAAGGCGTATACAAAATGTACTCGCGGGTAGTGCCGTTGTAATCGAACGAAAACGTTGTTTGCGATTTCCCTGCATGAATGAGTAGCAGAAAAAACAGAGCTAAAATCGATGTGCGCATATTCAAAAATAAAAAAGGGTCGGCCGAAGCCAACCCTTTTCAAAAAGTATTTAGCGATTAATTATCTGCTAGCGTGAATTTAATCGGAATAGTCAAGAATACACGTTGCGAAACCCCGTTTTGTTTTCCTGGGTTGAACTTGCCTAATTTCTTACAAGCTGCTAACGCTTCTCTGTCCAATCCTTTTCCTCCTTCAACACCACGTGTTACGGTGAAGTTCGAAGGCGTTCCGTTTTTTTCAACAACGAAGTTTACGAATACCGTTCCTTCAATGTTCTGAGACTTCTCTAGCTCTGGGTAAGAGATGTTGTTGTACAAAAACTCATACAACGCTTTCTCTCCACCTGGGTAAGCAGGCATCTCTTGAACGAATGTCAAAGGCGCTTGTATTTTGTCGTTTTTGTTATCGACAGGGGTGTAAACCGCAATTGCATCTGATGGCCCCATTGGTCCGTCTTCTCCCTCCGTTGTTTCGTCGGCAATCTTTTCATCCTTCAATTTATCCTGAGAAGGTGGAGGTGTCTCTACGTTCTCTTCAATAACAATCGAAGTGAATTGAATTTGACGCACACTCGGTGGTGGCGGGGGTGGGGGTGGGGGGGGGGGGGGTGGGGGTGGGGGTGGTGGCGGCTCGTTTGGATCCGTTGGTGGAGGCGCAATCATTTCTGCGTTCATTTCCACCTTCACCTCTTTCTCCTTTTTTTCGCCTTTGGCTAAAATGACTGGAGCAATTAACGCAGCCGATACTAAGAAAACACCTGAAAACACCGCAATGGCTAATACGCTTCCGTATATAGATCGTATTCTATACGCTCCATAAGCCTTGTTTTTGTTTTCAAATACCTGCTCATTACGTTCCGGTGCCATAATGCTATTCCAGCCCGCCTCAAAACCAAGGAACGTAACAACAGCCGCGGCTGTAGCTACTGCCACTAGGTCTGAATGGTTGCTAAGAAAATCAGTTATTGCTGACATATTGGTTTGCTTTTATAATGTGCAGTACAGACCTACACATCAATCGTTCATTTCAATTTTAACTCTGCTACTTTCTCTGGGGTAAGGAAGAGTAAGGCTTCACGTGCTTCCATATCCATGATTGCACGTTTCTTCACGTTAGTAATATTCAATTCATCAATTGCATTAACAACATTCTTCCACTTGGTGGTCGGCATCGTTTTTACGATGACGAATGGAGCAAGAGAATCGTTTGTTGCATCAGAAATTAAACCTTTAAATCGAAGATTGATTTTCTCATCTTCTTCACGCGAAGAGCTCTTCTTTAACTCTTCTCTTTGTTGATCTTTCAATGCATTCACACGTTCTATTACTTTTTTATTTCTTTCCAGTAACATTACGCGTAAACCATCTTTAGAGAAATCTGACTGCTCCAATTTTGTGGTGTCCTTTCGGAATTTCCCATGATAGTAAAAAACTTGATCATCGGTTTCACCTACAACAATGGTAGTTGCCAAATCGTCGTCTAACTGTGTTTGATCCTCTTTTCTATCTACCTCTTTCGGGTAAACAATCTCAAGGGTCTTTGGTTTGCTCAGTGAAGTTGCCAAGATGAAGAAGGTCAAGAGAAGGAACGCCAAGTCAACCATGGGCGTCATGTCCATGCGCACCGGGCTTTTCTTCGGTCTCTTTTTTCCGCCTTTTTCGTGGCCACCACCACCTTCTATTATTTCTGCCATAACATGTTTGTTCTATACGGTTGCATTATTTGGAACCTGATTCCAAAGTAGTCACCATGTTAAATTGGAAAATTTGCTTGTCACGGAACACGTCAATCACTTGCTCTACCTTTTCGTAGTCTGTGGTTCCATCTGCTTTAATTGCGTAACGTAATGCATTATCGCCTTTGATGTCTTTCGGTTCTAAACCTCGTTTTTCGGCATCGGCCATAAATGCTTCGTAACCACTCTGTATCCAATCTCCCAATTCACCATTAATGGAATCGGTTGGGATGCCAGGGGTTTGTGCGTCAAGTGCTGCTCTTGTCTTTTCGTCGGCACTTAAGTACTGACTCAGGTTGTTCATTGGCATTCCGCACATACCTAACAAAGCGAATTTGCGCGCTTCATCTTCAGTAAGTTTTAGCTCCGGATGTCTTTGAACCATTCGATTTAACATTTCTCTGCGAATATCCTTTCCTGCAAGGTCAAAGAAAACTCTTCCCTTGTCGTCAACTGTAATTTGTATAACCTTCTCTGGTAACAACAATTCAGATGTTGAAGCAGGAACGTCAACAATTACAGGCTCGTTTGGACGGAACTTCGCGGTGAGAATAAAGAACGTTACCAACAAGAAACCAAGGTCAACCATAGGCGTCATATCCAAGCTAGGAGCGCTTTTGGGCATCTTGAGTTTCGGCATATTCTTAAATATTTAGAATTAAGTAAAAACTTGAATTAGTGCTTTGAAGCGAATGTTTGCGTAACAGTGAAGTTAGCTTCGTCCATTGCGAATGTCATGCTATCAATACGAGTATTGAAGAAGTTGTAAAGGATAATTGCAAGCGCAGATGCCATGATACCCAAGAAGGTATTGATTAAGGCTTCAGAGATACCCAAAGAAAGTGCAGTGGCGTCAGGAGCACCAGCAGTTGCCATTGCTTCGAACGACGAAATCATACCCTTTACAGTTCCCAAAAGACCTACAAGTACTCCCAGAGAACCGCAAGTAGAAAGAACAACTAGATTTTTAGATAACATTGGCAGCTCTAAAGCAGTAGCTTCTTCCAACTCTTGTTTGATAGCAGTTACTTTAGCCTCTTTGTCAAGTGCTGTGTCTTCTGCCATATCCTTATACTTCAACAAACCTGCACGCAATACCGCCGCTACAGAGCCTTTCTGAGCATCACATGCTGCAAGTGCGCCATTAATGTCACCATTCGCTAACATTTTGCGTACGTTCTTCACGAAACCAGAGATGCTTCCTTTTCCTTTAGCAATCATGATGCTAATGAATCGCTCAATGAAGAAAATAATTACAATCAAGTTCACCGAGATAAGAATAGGTACAATGAATCCACCTTTGTGAACTGTTCCTAATACGTTTAATGGATGACCTTTTATAGGATCTCCACCTTCAAAGTTTGCAGTATCACCCAATACAAAGGTGAATAATGCCCAACCGGTTAACAAAGCAATAGGAATTGCGATGTAAGGAAAAATTGAACTGAAGTTAAAGCCGTTTTCTTGCTTAACTGTAGGACTTGCTTTTTTGTTCATGACTGTTAAATTAATTTTCTGTTTTTATTCGGGCAACGAAAATAAGGAAGTTTGTTCAATTTCGAACACCACTTCGAAATCTTCATCTTTCGTTAACACTTGACAAGAATAACGAGTCATCCTATCTTTATTTGGAAAGATATATTTTCGGCTGTTATTCTCTCGGTTTAGGCCACATTCCATCAAGGAACGGCATTAATACATTTGATGCAGTTTCGCTCGAACGAAACGACTCACTGTAATGTAGGTGCTGAAAACACCCACAACCACGCTTAGCGTAATAAGCAAAGCTCCCAATTTCCAGAATCCACCTCCGTCTAACAGGATCTGAATAATGTCTGTGAGCGATTGCTGATTGAAATACAAAATCAATGAAATAGAAAGCCAAGCAATTGTTGAGGAAAGTAAAGCATTCTTCAAGCTTTGCCACAAAAACGGGCGCTTAATAAACCAAGGTGTAGCGCCCACCAATTGCATGCTTCGAATAATTAGGCGTTGAGAAGAGATGGCCAATTCAACCGTATTCATAATAATGAAGGCGGAAATGATTAAAAACAAAATGACGATTCCACCAATGATGGCGCCCCATTTCGAAATGTTCTCATTCACCGATTGAAGAAGTGTTTTCTCGTATCCAACATCTTTAATAATTGGATTTTGCTTGCATGATTCCACGAAAGCATCTACCGTAGGACCATCGGCCTTTTCCGGATTTATCTGAACGTCAATTGAAGCAGGAAGGGGATTGTAGCCAAGAACTTGAACGAAGTCTTCACCAATTTCTTTGCTGTATTCAGCCTCTGCTTGCTTACTTGAGGTATAAGAAACCTGGGAGGCGATTCCGCCTCCCTCGATTTCCTTTTTAAAACTTAATATTTGTTCTTCGCTGACTTCATCGTTCAAGAGCAATTGCACGGTAAACTGTGATCGAATGTGATCTGAAACTTGCAATGCCACCAAATAGAACACTAAGAATATTCCAACCATGAGCAATACCAACGTAGATCCTGCAAATGCAGAGATGCGCGATATGCTGCTGGCTGAAGTGCGAACGAATTGCATACGCTTACGATACTGAAACCACGTGTCCTTTGAAGAACAAGTTCTCTCCAGCTAACGGATGGTTAAAGTCAATAACCACAGAGTTCAATTTAACTTCTTCAACAACACCTTGAACTTGATGTCCTTCTGGAGTTTCCATTGGAATAACTTCTCCCACTGCAAACAATTCCTCGTCAAACTCACCATCTTCTTCCATGAAATCGCTTTTCGGAAACTCCATGTAATACTCTTCCTGCTCATCTCCGTATGCTTCTGCGCAAGGAATGCTAATGCGAAACTCGTCGCCCACCTTCAATCCTTCTAATCCTTTTTCAAATCCTTCAATCATTGGATCAACCTTGAAAGTGAATTTCATTGGTCCTTGTTCCAAGGTAGATTCTACCATTTCTCCGTTTTCATCGTCGATGAAAAGTTCGTAATTCACCTCTACGGTGGCTCCTTCTTTTATCATTTCTTTTTGATTTTAATTTTCTGTCCTATTTGTATTTTATTTGGATTCATACCCTTATTTAATTTCACTATTGAATCTACTGAAACGCGATATTTAGAAGCAATACTCGAAAGGTTATCTCCCGATTTCACGGTATAATAAACATACTCCTCTTTCGGCGCAGCAGGTGTTGATTTTGGGGCTTCAACCGGTGGAGTTACCTTCGGTGTAGTGGTAGAGGTTGTATCTGTAGGTTCTGTAACCTTTGGAATGGTGATAGTTTTCTTAACCTTCACTTTCACTTTCAAAGTTTGCCCAATTTTCAAAGTTGAGGATTTCAACTTATTCCATTTCTTAACATCTGATGAGGAAACGCCATACTTCATCGATACGCCCTTCAAAGTCTCTCCCTTTTTTACTTTGTGGGTCTTCCATTTGTCTTCCCAAACTACTTTCGTCGTCTGTCCTGCTTCACCATCTGCCGAGGCTGTATCAGCCATAACAGGCTCTGGTTCTGGCTTTTTCACTTCACTAGCCAAATAAATATCTTTCTCGTGCGCTAAGAAATCTCCAATTTTCTCAACAGGCAACATGAGGTAATGCTTCTTACCGTTGTCTGGAATTTCCTTCAACTTATACGTTCCGTTCAAATAAGTGATTTCCTCAATTGGAAGATTAATGCTCTTCGATACAATCTCGAAATCTACTCTTCCCGTCACATGAATCGTGTCTGTCTCGAAATAAGACATAGATGCTTTCTTCGCAAAAATGTTGTGCTCTGTTGAGTAGTTCATGATATAATTCACCGCAATAAATGCAGGAACATACCCTTGGGTTTCTTTTGGAAGGTATTGCTTAATTGCCCAAAAATCTTTCTTGCCGTTGGCACGGCGAATGGCTTTGTTCACATTACCCGGACCACTGTTGTATGCTGCCAAGGCTAGATTCCAATCGCCGAATGTGTTGTACAAAAAACGCAAGTACTTACACGCCGCTTCAGTTTCTTTAATTGGATCGAAACGCTCATCTTGATAGCTTGTAATGTCCAATCCGTACATCTTTCCTGTTCCGGGCATGAACTGCCAAAGACCCGCAGCACCTGCTCTTGAAATGGCTGTTGGATTCAATGCAGATTCCACAATAGCCAAATATTTCAGCTCTAATGGAATGTTGTATTTTGCTAATGCGTCTTCTATTAAAGGAAAGTATAATCGAGAAAGACCCAAGACTTTAGCCGTTACGTCTCTTCTTCTAACAGAATATAGCGCAATGAAATCGCGGACATTTTCATTGTAAACCAAATCAAACGGACTCTCTCTGTCTAAGACTTTCATGCGCTCTCGCGTAAGTTCCTCTGGAAACGTTGGAACTAAATCTGTTGGATAGTCATACGCGTTTTGAATATCCGGATCAGCAGAAAAACAGAAGTGATTCAAATAACTTGCTACAAGCATTCTATCTATCTCATCAATCTCCTCTTTCTTCAATCCCGCCACCTGACGGTCTTGTAGCGTGTCTTTTGGAAAGTCCAAGGCAGATACGCTCCAAACCGAAAGCACGCCCAGTAATGCTGTAACTAATTTTTTCATGATTTCCCTTTATAATAGGGCAACAACATTTCAAAGCGTTTATTGCCCTTTCATTTCGGATACAATTTCCGAAAAAAATGCATTATTTCCAATCTTGGAAAAACACAATTGTGAACACTCTGTTAGGGAAAAACTCCTAAAGCCTAAGATAGCAACGCTTCCAGCGTTTTTGAAAACGCGAACAAATCACTATCTTCCTTGTGACGCGCGGTAACTTGAATGCCGAATGGTAATCCAGTTGTTGACTCTTTTCCACATGGAATAGAAATCGCAGGATTCCCTGTAAGATTGGCATGTACCGTGAAAATGTCTTGCATGTACATTGAAATTGGATCCTTCGACTTCGCGCCGAATTCAAACGCAACATCCGTGCACGTTGGAGAAAGCAAAAAATCGTATTGATCGAAAATAACTTTCGTCTTCTCTTGCAATACGCGTCTTACGCGTTGTCCCGTGCCGTAGTAAGCGTCTATATATCCTGAACTTAACACGAACGAACCCAATAAAATTCTGCGCTTTACTTCGCGACCGAATCCTTCTGTTCTGCTTTTTCTATAAGTATCGTCAATGCCTTTGGCATCTTTACTTCTGTAACCATAATTAATTCCATCGAAACGCGCCAAGTTAGAAGAGGCTTCTGCTGTGGTCAACACGTAATATGCCGGAACCATATAATCTAAATACGGGAAAGAGATGGGTTCCACCAGGTATCCTTCCGACTTCAATTTTTCTAAAATCTCGTTAAGACGTGCGCGAATTTCCGGATGAACAGCAGGGCTTTCAACCGCTTCTTTCAAGTAAGCAATCTTCGGCTTGTCAGAATTATTCTTTGCGCTTGGAAGTTTTTCCAACAACGTTGTGCTGTCGTATGCATCAGGACCGCCAATAACTTGAAGCAAAACCTCCGCGTCTTCTACACACTTGGTCATTGGACCAATCTGATCGAAACTCGATGCGTAAGCAATAAGTCCATATCTAGAAACCGCACCGTACGTAGGTTTCATGCCCACAATGCCGGTGAATGAAGCGGGCTGACGAATAGATCCTCCCGTATCACTGCCCAATGCCGCTAAACAAAAATCGGCCGCTACTGCTGCAGATGCGCCACCGGAAGATCCTCCGGGTACACAGTTTTCATTCAACGGATTTTTAACCGGACCGTAATACGATGTTTCGTTGGAAGAGCCCATCGCGAACTCGTCGCAATTCAATCTTCCAATGATGATTGCATCTTCTGCAAGAATACGTTCTACAACAGTTGCGCTGTACAACGATTCAAATCCTTCGAGGATTTTGGAAGAGGCCGATACTTTATGATTTTTATAACAGATGTTATCTTTAATGGCAACGACCATTCCCGCAAGTTTGCCCGCGGTTCCATTGTCTATTTTTTGTTGAATTAGCTCGGCCTGTTCTAAAGCCTCGTCACCCCAAACTTCCAAGAACGCATTCAAATTCATGCGCGCTTCAATGTTCTGAAGGTATTGCGAAACAACGTTTTTTAACGAAACGGATTTTGAGGAAAGCTCAGATTGAACTTCCTTCAACGAATGAAACACCATTGGAAATAGATGTTATTTATTCTCGATCTTGTCAGACTCTGAAGAAGTTGAAGAAGAACCCTCGCCTTTGCTAGCGTCTTTGAATTCCTTCATTCCTTTTCCTAGACCGCGCATCATTTCTGGAATTTTCTTTCCACCAAACAATAACATTACTACCGCTAGAATTAAAAGAATCTCTGGCCAACCTAATTTTCCCATGACTTAATTTTTAGATGCACAAATATACGACAAACCAAAGGTTATAGCGTACTCGGACAAACGAAATTGGTTTTAGGTAAAGAGGTCTTAGAAATAGCGTTGTAGCCACCCGCAATGTCAATGACATTGTGAATTCCACGGCTTTTCAAAATACTCGCAGCAATCATGCTTCGGTATCCACCCGCACAATGAATGTAATTGTTCTCTCCTGTTTTGAAGGCACTCATGTGCTGATTCAATTCGTGAAGAGGCGCGCTGGTAGAGGCTTCCAAATGTTCTGATTGAAATTCAGTTGGCTTACGCACGTCAATGATATTCACTTTTTTATCAGAAGCCAACTCTTCAAACTGCTCGGCAGAAATGCTTTCAATCTGATCAATTTCGTTTCCTGATTTGTCCCACGACTCGAATCCGCCTTCCAAATATCCAACAACACCATCATAGCCTACACGTGCCAAGCGCGTGATAGCCTCCTCTTCCTGACCTAGCTCTGTAACCAACGCAATGCGTTGCTTCATGTCTGTAATTAATGTCCCAACCCACGGAGCGAAATCGCCCTTCAATCCAATATTCACAGAACCCGGCACAAATCCTTTGCAAAATACTTGAGCTCCGCGAACGTCTAAAAGCAACACACTGTCATCTTCCATCAACACCGTGAAAGCTTCAACAGACAAGGGCTTCAAAGAATTTTGAACGACACCTTCCAACGAAGAAACTCCTTTCTTATTCATAGCCACGTTCTCAGGGAAATAAAACGGAGGAGGCAACAATCCAGCGGTAACTTCTTGAATGAAATCTTCCTTCGTCATTTCTTGAAGTGCGTAATTCACTTCCTTTTGATGACCTAAAGTATCGAAAGTCTCTTTGCTCATGTTCTTTCCACACGCAGAACCAGCGCCGTGTGCAGGATAAACAGTGATGTCGTTTTCCAACGGCATTAATTTGTTTCTCAAACTGTCGTATAAATATCCAGCTAAATCTTCTTTCGTCAATTCACCCGCTTTCTGCGCCAAATCGGGTCTTCCGACATCGCCAATGAATAATGTGTCTCCTGTAAATACGGCTACTTGCTTTCCGTTTTCATCGCGAAGCAAATAACACGTGCTCTCCATCGTGTGCCCTGGTGTATGCAATACTTCAATGGTGCAATTTCCAACTTGAAGAATTTCTCCGTCAGTTGCAATGTGCGAAATGAATTCAGTCTTCGCGTTCGGACCGAAAACAATGGTTGCTCCCGTGTATACTTGAAGATCTAAATGTCCGCTTACAAAGTCAGCGTGAAAGTGCGTTTCTAAAATGTATTTGATCTTCGCGCCTGAAGCGTTTGCTCTATCTGTGTAAGCTTTCGTATCGCGAAGCGGGTCAATAATAACCGCCTCACCATTGCTTTCAATGTAGTACGCGCCTTGCGCTAAACAACCGGTGTAAATCTGTTCAATTTTCATAGTATTTCAATTAATTCTTTCGTTAACATATACGTTCCCACGGCCAGCAAAAGTACAACGAAGGACTTTCGTAAAATCGCGTCAGACCATTTTTTAGAGAGTAAGGTTCCAACTACAACACCCACAACAGCCAAGGCTAGGAAGGGTATTAAGATGGAAAAATTCAAGGTGTTCAATTCTGAATAAGACACGGCTAATCCGGAAGCCGAATTCAAAGTAATAACGACAAACGTCGAAGCAATGGCCGCAGACATGGTGGTGTTGCGGTATGCATAAATAGCAGGGACAATTAAGAACCCACCGCCCACGCCTATGAGCGATCCTAATACACCAACAACAGCGGCGTTCAAGGCCAATGAACCAAGTCCTTTGCCCTTGGCTTTTTTCGGATTAAGCAATTTATATGCGACAATGTACATGATGGTCACAAACATCAAAAGCAAAATACTTTGTGTTGAAACCTTCCCGCCGAAAACAAAAAATTCCTTGGGTAAAATCGGTAACACAAAGAATTTGGTTAACGCTATAAAGACCATGGAAACGGCAGCAAACAACAAGGCCAAGCGCCATTCAATTTCCTTCCTGCTTTGAATTCCACCAACAATGGAGCTGAAAAACAAGATGGCGTAGGAAGAAACGACAGCCGATCGCAAATCGAATCCAAATAAATAAACTAGGATAGGAATGGTAAGAATGGCGCCGCCACCGCCAAGCACGCCCAACACAAAGCCCATGAGCAGTGCTCCGAAAAATCCGAGGGCCATTGTTAGTTCCATAATGCAAAGATAGTTCTTGAAGAAAACAGCGAAGTGATGATTATCACTTAAGGTTTGCTATAGTCATTAATCGCTGCGTGTAATCGTTCGAAGGATGAAGGAAAACCTCTTCCGTGCTGCCTTTTTCCACCAACTCGCCCTTCCGCATAACCATAACATTGTTGCTCATGTGATAGACAACAGGCATATCGTGAGAAATAAATAAATAAGTCAGACCGAACTCTTCCTTCAAATCGTTTAACAAATTCAACACCTGGGCTTGCACCGAAACATCGAGCGCCGCAACGGCTTCATCGCAGATAATTAACTTCGGATTGGTGGCCAATGCGCGTGCAATAACAATACGCTGACGCTGACCACCTGAAAAATTGTGTGCATACCGCTGTGCGCTATCGGCGGGCATTCCAACGGCATTCAATAAATATTCAACGCGCTTTTTTCGTTCCGAATTTGAACTTCCTATTTTATGAATGTGCAAGGGTTCGAGGAGCATGTCTTCAATTTTCAACTTCGGATTTAACGAAGCGAACGGGTCTTGAAACACCATCTGAATGTCTCTTCGAAATTTATTCGGAAAGGAATTTTCGTTGCTAATAAGTTGCTCTGCTTCGAACCAAACCTTTCCGCTTGAAGGCGCAAGGAGTCCCATAAGCATTCGGCTCAACGAAGTCTTTCCACATCCGCTTTCACCAATTAAACCAAGGGTTTCGCCGTGTTTTATTTCGAAGGAAACATTGTTCACAGCCGGGGTTGTTTGTCCCGGATAAATTTTCGTCAATCCTTCAACCCGTAATAAAATATTTTCATTGTTGGAAAACGAATACAGCTTCTCAGCCTGATCATTTCCCAACGTAAGTAGACTTTTTCCCTTTGAATTTTTTGTGGGTCTGCAAGCAAGCAATCCCCTTGTGTATTCGTGTTGCGGCGCATTCAACACAGCTGCTGAATCGCCTTGTTCTACGGCATTTCCAGCCTTCATCACCACAATGGAGTCGGCCATTTCCTTCACCACATGTAAGTCATGTGAGATGAACAGCACCGACATGTTTCGTTGGTCTTTAAGCTTTTTGATTAACTCTAAAATCGAAGCTTGAACGGAAGGATCCAAGGCGGTCGTTGGTTCATCTGCAATAAGCAACAAAGGCTCGGAAGCCAAGGCCATGGCTATCATAATGCGCTGACGCTGTCCGCCAGAAAACTCATGCGGATATTTTTTCAAAGCGCCCGCAGGATCTGGCATTTCAACCTCTTCTAACAAAGACAAGACTTTACTTTTTCGAGTTTCTTTTTTTTCATGTTGAAGGCATTCCTCCATTTGCTGCTGACAAGTCATAGCCGGATTGAGCGCCGTCATGGGCTCTTGGAAGATCACCGCAATCTTCTTTCCGCGCAGCGAAACCAAGGCTTCGTCTGTGGGCTTCACGGTTCGATCTTCCGAACCCAACAATTCGCCTGAAAGAAAAATCTCTCCCGAAGGAAACGATAAATTTTTTGTTGGAAGTAAACCGAGCAACGACATGGCGGTTACCGATTTTCCACTTCCAGATTCACCCACAACGGCCGTTATCTTTCCTGGAAAAAGCGCATAGGACAAGGAGTTCACAACAATTCTATTGTTGAAGGCCACGCTTAAATTTTGTATTTCCAACAAAGGCTTCACTACCCGCAAGATGAATATTATTTCAGTTGGAAAGACACCGCTCTTTTGAAGAAATAAACATTGCAATCGCAATAAACCTTTATGGTGAATTGCATTCTTACTTGAACTATTCTTAACTTTAGTGAACTTAATACTATTCGCTGTGAAAAAACTTGCATTTCTTTTCGCTGTTTTAATTAATTCAACTGCAGCATTCGCTCAAGTTACTTGGAGCGAAAACGTAGCGCCCATCTTGTTTGAGCACTGCACCAAATGTCACCACGAAGGTGGTATTGGACCTTCATCATTCATGACTTACGACGATGCATACAACAGTTCGGTTGGAATATTGGGTGCAATAACTTCCGGACAGATGCCACCTTGGCCAGCAGATCCGAATTATCGTCATTTCGTTGGAGAAAATATATTGACACAAGCAGAGAAACAAGCGATTGAAGATTGGTTAGTTGGAGGTGCCTTAAGTGGAGACCTTGCGCTTGCCCCTCCAACGCCTGTGTACAACAACAGTACACAACTCCCTTCTGTTGATCAAACGTTCTCTACACCGAACTATACAAGCCCAGCGACAAATAGTGATTATTACCGAACCTTCGTTATTCCGAGTGGTTTGGCGCAAGACGGATGGATCGACGGTATTGAAGTTATTCCTGGAAATGCTGATATTGTTCACCACGTGGTTATCTCTTACGACCCAACGGGGGCGGGCGCTACGCTTGATGCGAATGATCCTGGGGCAGGGTTTCAGTCGAGTGGAGGAAGTCTCGTTAACGGTGCGAAATTCCTTGCAGCTTGGGCCCCTGGCGGTGGGCCTTTGTGGGTGCCTATTGGATTCGCACAGCGATTAGAGGCGGGCGGAGATCTATTGGTTGAATTCCACTATCCAGCAGGGTCGCTGGGGCAGGCAGATCAAACTACCATTAACCTTCATTATTCAGAGGATCCCACACCAAGAGAGGTTTGGTACAACCCTATTCTTAATCACGCGCCGGGAATTTTGGATCAGAACTTTCTTTTCATTCCTGCCAATCAAACTGCAACATTTACCGAAACTTATAACGTTCCTTTGGATGTAACCCTCATTGGCACATTTCCTCATATGCATCGCGTTGGAAGAAGCATTAGCAGTTGGGCAGAACTTCCTAGTGGAGGAACTGAGCCTTTGATAAGCATTCCAAGTTGGGATTTCAATTGGCAGTTGAGTTACAACTACCCACAATTAATTCACATTCCACAAAACACCAACCTCCGAGCTGAAGCTTACTACGACAACACTTCCGCGAATCCGTTCAACCCGAATAGCCCACCACAATTGGTTACGGCAGGTGAAGAAACCGGAGATGAAATGATGATTGTGTTCTTCGCTTATACCTACTATTTACCGGGCGATGAAGACATTGTTGTTGAACCAATCGTAAGTACAGAAGAACAGCACTTTGTGCAACAGCATTTCGATATTTTCCCAAATCCGAACAATGGAACATTCAATCTGCGAACGTTCAATCAGCGCTTCGACAAAGCTGTTGTTACCGTTACAGACATTAGTGGAAAAATCGTTTACGAATCGAACATGAATATTCCAGGTGGAATGCATACGCAGTCATTAGAACTGAATCTTCCAAAAGGAATTTATGTGCTACATGCTGAAGGAACAACCACTCACGAAAGTGAGCGATTTATTGTTGAATAACTAAAGCGAAAACTTTAGCGAAAAGACATTGCTGTAAAGAACGTCGGAAGAATTTCCGACATCAGATAGCGCATAGTCGATGAACATTTTTCGAAGACGAATGCCAATACCAATGTTGGGTTGATACGTGATGTACTCTTCTTCGAAATCCTTTACACGCTGAGCGTTTCCAACTCCTGCGCGGAAAAATATCGTGTTCGAATAACCCACTTCCAATCCAACATTCGGATCTATACTGAAGACATTTCCAGACACTAAAGCGTTGCGTTGTCCATCTGTAGTGACGGTCGCATTTCCTTCCACCAAAAATGAAATTTTCTCTTTGTTGAATTTGTAGCCTGCGCCTAAAATGGCTCGGGGCAAGGCAATCTCTAATCCGTTTTGCGGCAATGTATTTCCTGTTTGCTCGAAAACCGAAGTAGCAGTTGAACCCAAGCTGAAAGACCACGCGTTAAAGGTGGAACTCGCATCGCGAACCACCGCGCCTAAACAAACATGTTTTCCTTGGTATTGCGCTCCAAGATCGAACCCAAAGCCGAATGAACGGGCGAAGTCGCCAATTTGTCTATAAATAATTTTCGCTGTTCCACCAATATTTACGCTACTTGCCCAAGGCTTGTGAATGAAGGGAACACCCTTCTTCGCATAAGAAAACAAGAATGCGTAATCTGCAGCATTGAATGTGGTAACTCTTGAATAGTCTATGTTTCCGTTCGGATCATATAAGTCTAACGTGTTCGGAATGTCGTCGATTCCAAAACGAATAAGCGAGAACGATGCTGCAGAAGTTGAATCAAGTCTCTTGCCTACAGCTGCATAATCGTACTTCGCAATTCCTGCAAACGATTCGCTGTGCATGAGCGCCGCGTCTAATTTGTTTCCCAAGCCCATTAATCCGGCTGGATTCCAATAACCTGATGTTACATCGTTCACACTACCGACTTGCGCTTGCGACATGCCCATAGCACGCGCACCAACACCAATTTGTAAGAATTCGTTTACATATACACGCGCCACTTGCGCATTCGCGGAAAGCGATGCGCAAAAGAGTACAATTGCAATGACAATTTTTGAAAGGAAGCTTTTCTTCATGAGCGTGGATGAAACGAGAGTCTTGGCAGATTATTTTCTTAAACCGAAATTACCTCTTCAACAACACTTGGAAGTTTCGCCTTCAGAAGGTTTTCAATTCCACCTTTAAGCGTTGCTGTTGATGAAGGACAGCCGGCGCACGACCCTTTCATTTCAACAAAAACTTTCTTCTCATCATAACCTACGAAATCAATAGCACCGCCGTCTGCTTCAACCGCTGGTCTAACAAACTCTTCCAACAAAGCCATAATGGCGTCGTCGTATTCTGAAGGCTTGAAATTCGATCTGTCTACCGATGAAGGTGTTGATCCACCTGCCTTCGCTTCTTCAATCATGCTTGCGCTTCTGCTCATGAGTTCCGCAGGAACCGTAGAAACAGCAATTTCATTGTCCATGAGCCACTCGCGAACATATTCGCGCAGTTGCATAACAATCATGTCCCAATCGATGGTACCGTCTTTCGTTACCGTAACGAAATTATGCGCAACAAAAACATTGGTTACAAATGGAAAATTGAAGAGCTCCTCTGCTAATGGCGATGAGCCCGCTGCTTCGGCCTTTGATTTATATTCAACTTGAAGTCCGCCGGTTAATAGCAAACGATCCGCAACGAACTTCATTGACGAAGGATTCGGAGTCATTTCAGCATATACAGAGGTCGGAATTTTTTTTCTTTCGTTCATGACACAAATGTAATTCCATTCAAGGAAAACATTTACAACCAATGTTCATTTGAATCCCACTATTTTTGTTTGAATGGTTCGTGAATTTTTCACTTCAACAAACAACATGAGAAAACTCTTGGTCTTCATTTTACTTGTATCGAATGGCATCGTTTCATTCGCGCAAGAAACCTTTCCGTTCAACGGCGTTCGTCCGAAAGACGTGAGTGCGTATGCGCTCACCAACGCAACGGTCTATTCCACTCCAGAAAATAAAATGGAAGGAGCAACCGTCATTATTGAAAAAGGAAAAATCAAAGCGGTTGGAAAGAACATGCCGATTCCTGCTAACTGCGTAATCATTGATGCTACTGGCAAATTCATTTATGCTGGATTCGTTGATGCGTTTTCCACATACGGAATTCCAAAAAAGCAAAAGGACAATCACGGCGAAGAAACGGAAGACTCAGGAAAAAACGTTCTCGGTTGGAATGCCGCGATTCATCCGGAATACAACGCTTCCATGCAACTTCAACACAACGAAGAAGATGCTGAAAGCTATCGCAATGCGGGAGTAACCGCAGTGTGCTCGCACAAGGCTGACGGTATTTCACGCGGAACAGGAGCGCTTGTTTCATTGGGTAATGAAATTCATGCAGATGTGATTAGTGCTGAAGCAGCGGCTTATTTCTCTTTCAGCAAAGGAAGCAGTCCGCAACAATATCCTTCTTCCATTATGGGTAGCATTGCACTGCTCAAGCAAACCTACTGCGATGCCAATTGGTATGCGAATTTGAAAGGAAGCGGAGAAACAAATTTGACACTTCGTGCTCTCAATGCAACAAGCAGCCTTCCTCAAATTTTTGAAGCGAACGACAAATGGAATATTCTTCGTGCAGATGCAGTAGGCGATGAGTTCGGTGTGCAATACCTCTTCAAAACCGGAGGAAATGAATACCAACGCTTAGAAGAAATGAAAGGCACCAAAGGCAAATTCATTGTGCCTGTGAACTATCCGCAAGCCTTCGACGTGAGCGATCCTGCAAGCAACCGATATATCTCAACAGCAGAATTGAAACATTGGGAATTGGCGCCATATAACCTCGCTTATTTACACAACGCTGGGATTGACTTTTGCATCACAGCAAGCGGACTTGAAGACAAAGCTCAACTGCTTGAAAACATAAAGACGGCCGTTGAAAACGGACTTCCTGCAAACATTGCGTTGGCTGCTTTAACAACAAGACCAGCACAATACCTCAACGCTCAAACCCGCGTTGGTTCTATACTTGCGGGATACGACGCAAACTTGGTGATTACCAACAAAGAGCTTTTCACCAACGATTCAAGGGTGCTTGAAACATGGGTGAATGGAAAGCCTTACTTCGTTTCAAACGCCGAGTCTCTTTCACTTGAAGGGACTTACACTGTGTCTGTTTTAGGAACTACGGTTCAAGCTGAAAGCAAGAAAGGCAAAGGAGAAGGAGTGGTTGTTACTTCTAAATTGAAAACAACAGATGCCCTGAAAAAACTTCACGAAGCGCTTGGATCAACCGCACAAGATTCAACTTTATTTCAGTTGAAATTACAGTTGAAAGACGGGTTTCCTGTTGGAGAGCTAACGCTCGATAGCGCAGCATTCGTGCGTGTTTCAGGAAATATTCACGCGAAAGAAAAAGAGATGTCGTTAGACCTGACTTCGTTTGGAAAAACTGCGCTTTCAATCAACGCAAGCGTTGTGGCTCCTCCTAAAAAAGAAGAAGAAAAGAAAGGCGAAAAAACAAAAACGCTTCCAGGTGTAATCGTTTATCCATTCACCGCCTACGGAAGAACAGCGCTTCCGAAAAAAGAAAATGTGGTGTTCAGAAACGCCACTTTGTGGACGTGTGAAAACGGAAACATTCTAGAAGGTGATTTGTGGGTGAAGAACGGAAAGATTGCTGGAATAGGCGTAGACATTAGCATTCCGAGTGGAGAAGTGGTTCAAGAAATTGATGCGAAAGGAAAGCATATCTCTCCAGGTATCATTGACGAGCACAGCCACATTGCCCTATCGAGTGTAAACGAAGGAACACAAACCAGCAGTGCAGAAGTTGAAGAAGGAAGTGTTATTTATCCGGAAGACATTGACATCTACCGTCAACTTTCGGGTGGAACAACAGCTTCACAATTGCTTCATGGAAGTGCGAATCCGATTGGCGGACAAAGCGCTCTCGTGAAATTACGTTGGGGTGTTCATGCCGAAGGAATGAAAATAGAAAACGCACCAGGGTTCATCAAATTCGCCTTGGGTGAAAACGTCAAGCAAAGCAATTGGGGTGATCGTGCAACGACTCGCTTCCCTCAAACCCGCATGGGAGTTGAGCAAGTTTATTACGATCATTTCTATCGCGCATTGGAATATGGCAAAGCGTGGGACAATTACAACGCAGCTTGCAAGAAGGTGAAGAAAGGACTTCCAATGCCCATCGCTCCACGAAGAGATTTAGAATTGGAAACCATATTGGAAATTCTTCGCAAAGAGCGATTCATTACCTGTCATAGTTATGTGCAAAGTGAGATCAACATGCTCATGCACGTGGCAGATAGTTTCAATTTTAAGATCAATACGTTCACGCATATTTTAGAAGGCTATAAGCTGGCAGATAAAATGAAAGCACACGGAGCGGGTGCTTCCACATTCAGCGACTGGTGGGCATACAAGGCGGAAGTGAAGGACGCCATTCCATACAACGCGGCGCTTATGTATGAGCAAGGAATTGTAGTGGCCATTAATTCAGACGATGCTGAAATGGGCGCGCGCTTGAATCAAGAAGCTGGAAAGATTGTAAAATATGGTGGTGTTCCAGCGGAAGAAGCGTTGAAGATGGTGACGTTGAATCCAGCAAAACTTCTTCATTTAGACGACCGCATGGGTTCACTGAAAGTAGGGAAAGACGCCGACTTCGTGGTTTGGAACAACGAGCCGTTGAGCATTTATGCACGTGCAGAGAAGACCTATATCGATGGCGCTTGTTACTTCAGTTTGGAAGAAGATGAAAAAGCAAGAGAAGCATTTGCCGCTGAGCGCGAACGCATTATTCAAAAAATGGAAGCTGCGAAAAATGACGGAGCGTCCACCAGAAAGCCACAGCCAAAGACGCCGCATCATTTCCATTGCAACAGTATGGACGAAACATCTAAAGGCATTTTCATTAAAGAATAAGATCATAATCATGAAAAAAATATTTTTATCACTTGCACTTATTGCCGGCTTTGCTGCTCAAGCGCAACACCGTCCAACACCTGCGCCAGCGCAGAGCAATTCAATTCTATTGACCAATTGCTATGCGCATTTAGGAAATGGGAAAGTCATTGAAAACGCATACGTCGCTTTTGAGAACGGCGTGATTACGCTTGTTTCAGACGCTACTGTTTCTCGCATAGATGTAACCAAATTCGATAAGGTTATTCCTATCGAGGGTCAGCATGTTTATCCTGGGTTTATTGCACCGAACTCTTCATTGGGGTTGGTTGAAATAGATGCGATTCGAGCACAGAATGATTTGTATGAAGTGGGCACATTCAAACCGAGCGTTCGTTCGGTTATTGCGTACAACGCTGATTCGGAAATTATTCCCACCGTTCGTTCGAACGGTGTGTTACTTGGACAAGTAACACCACGAGGTGGAATAATTTCAGGTTCTTCTTCCATTATGCAATTCGATGCTTGGAACTGGGAAGACGCTGTGGTGCGCGCAGACGACGGCCTGCACCTCAACTGGCCGCAAGTCATTCACAGACACTACGACAAAGGAAGAATCCTCGTTTCTAAAGTAAAAAGTTACGATCAACAAAAGCGCGAAATTGAACTGTTCTTCAGCGATGCGAAAGCTTACGCTAAAGCACCAAAGGGAGATTTGACAGAGCTTCGCTTCGAAGCCATGAAAGGATTATTCGATGGCAGCAAAACACTCTACGTTCATGCCGATGAACTGAAGTCTATTCACGAGGCGGTTCAATTCAAACGCGACATTGGCATTGTGAAAATGGTGCTTGTGGGTGGTTACGATGCACCGCTTGCAGCAACTATTCTGAAAGAAGAAAACATCTCAGTTCTTCTTCGTCGTGTGCATGATCTTGCCTCTCTAGACGAAGACGATCCACATGCCTCTTTCGCTTTAGCGAAAAAATTATACGATGCTGGAATTCTCTTCGCCTTCCAAAACGAAGGAGACATGGAACGCATGGGAACAAGAAACCTTCCGTTCATGGCGGGAACAGCTGTTGCACACGGACTTCCGTACGAAGAAGCGGTGAAGGCACTTACGTTAAATGCCGCGCAAATCTTAGGCGTCGATAAAAAATTCGGAAGCCTTGAAGTAGGCAAGAGCGCTACGCTTTTCGTTTCATACGGAGACGCGTTGAACATGACCACCAATCAATTGCGCTTGGCATACATCGACGGAAGAAGCATTGCTCTTGACAACATGCAAACCGAAATGTACTTGTTGTACAAGAACAAATACGATAAAGAACGAAGCAAATAAAGCCGTTTCTTTGCAGCGAATTATACCACTATGGCACGCGTATTAACAGGCATTCAAAGTACAGGAACACCGCATTTAGGAAATGTGTTGGGTGCAATTGCTCCGGCAATTGAAATGAGTAATCACCCTTCCAACGAAGCGTATTTATTCATTGCGAATTTCCACACCTTAACTCAAATTAAAAACGCAGAGGAAATTCGAAACAACACCTACAGCGTAGCAGCTGCTTGGTTAGCGTGCGGTTTCAATACTGGAAAAAATGTGTTCTATCGTCAGAGCGATGTTCCTGAAGTTACCGAGCTCGCTTGGTATTTGAACTGCTTCACGCCGTTCCCTATGTTGGCGAACGCTCACAGTTTTAAAGATCGTCAAGACCGTTTGAAAGAAGTAAACGCTGGGTTATTTACTTATCCAGTTTTAATGGCCGCTGATATTCTGTTGTACGACGCAAACGTTGTTCCCGTTGGGAAAGATCAACTTCAACATTTGGAAATTACGCGTGACATTGCTTCTGCCTTCAACCATCAGATGGGAGAAACATTCGTGTTGCCCGATTCAAAAGTGAATGAAGCAACCATGTATGTTCCGGGTACGGACGGACAAAAAATGAGTAAGAGCTACGGCAATTACATTAACATTTTCCTTCCGGAAAAAGAATTGAAAGACGTCATTAACAAGAACATTGTTACCGATGCCACGAAGCTTGAAGATCCGAAAGATCCAAATGCAAATAGCATTTGCGCATTGTATGAACTTATTGCCGGCGCTAGCGAAGCAGCGGTTCTTCGTGAAAAACTTCTAGTCGGAAATTTCGGATGGGGGCACGCAAAAAAAGAATTGCTTGAAGCCATTCTTTCTCGCTTCGAAACGGAAAGAAAAAAATATTTCGAATACATTTCAGACTACTCTTCACTTGAAAATATTCTGAAACAAGGTGGAGAAAAAGCACGTGTTACCGCATCTAACACATTGGATCGCGTTCGAAAAAATTTAGGTTATTCAGTATAGCCTTTCGTTTCGTATCTTACGCTTCTAAACCAACCCAACCTTGCACTACATCTTAGCGCCAATATATTTCATCTACAAACTTTGGATTGGTTTGGTGTTTTGGATTACCCTTATTTTTCTTTACATACCCTTCGTTTGGGTCTACAAGAAAAGAGAACGTCACTTAAAAGCTTTCGCGCTAAAACGTTTCTGGGGAAAGCTCATTCGCAAGTTCATTTTCTGTCCAATAGAAGTCACATTTGAAGCACCTCTTCCAGAAGGCTCATTCATCATTGCTTCAAACCACAGCAGCTATCTCGATACGGTGTTTATGTATGAAGCCATTGGACGTAATTTTTTGTTTGTTGGAAAAGGTGAGTTGCTCAGCTGGCCGCTCTTCTCTTTGTTCTTCCGCAAGCAAGACATTCCTATTCGTCGCGGACAAACGAAGGCAGCACTTGTAGCAATGGACCGCGTAGCGAAAAGCTTACGAAACGGCATGAGTGTGGCCATCTATCCGGAAGGCACCATTCCAGACGATGCGCCGAAATTATTGCCGTTTAAAAACGGTGCTTTCAAGGTTGCCATTGAACAGCAAAAGCCCATTGTCCCTGTCACTTGGCATTCGAATTACAAAGTGCTTTTGGACCCTGCTAAGTTTTTTCAGTATTCCCTTCCACATAAAATAAAAGTTACGGTGCATGCTCCCATTGCTACCGAAGGGTTAACTGCGGCCGATTTATTACCTTTGCGCTCGCAAGCGTTTGAAACCATTCAACGCGAATTGAATAAAACACATGAAAGTTGATGTTGCCACCGTTCGTCGCCTAGCTGAATTAAGCAAGCTGTCTTTTTCTGAAAACGAAGAAACAGAAATGGTAGACGGGTTGAACGAAATGATTGCATTTGTAGACAAGCTCAAAGAGCTAGATACCGCGAATGTAGAGCCCCTCGTGTTTATGACCGACGAAACGAATGTCTTACGTGAAGACGTTGTAGAAGCGCCCATTTCACAAGCAGAAGCGCTTAAAAACGCACCGTCCAAAGACATGTATTACTTCCGCGTTCCTAAAGTCATTAAACAATAATTCATGCGTCAGTTTAAAAAGCTTTCTATACTTATTCCTGCATACAACGAAGGAAGAACCATTCACTTAATTCTTGACCGTATTGGTGAAGTGAAATTGGTGAACGACATTGAAATGGAAATTGTCATTGTAAACGACGCGTCTACTGACAATACCGTTGAAGCCATTGAATCATACATTGCTGCTCATCCAGAGCGTACTTTCAACTTCTACTCTCAACCCTTCAATCAAGGGAAAGGAGCCGCTTTACACAAGGCTATTGAGATCGCAACCGGCGATTATGTATTGGTTCAAGATGCCGATTTAGAATACGATCCAGACGAGTACAACAAATTGCTGAAGCCTGTTTTCAAAGACAGCGCTGATGTTGTTTACGGTTCTCGTTTCATGGGTGGAAATCCACACCGCATTCTTTTCTTCTGGCACAGCATCGGAAATAAATTACTCACGTTTGCAAGTAACGCATTTACCAATCTGAACCTAACAGATATGGAGACGTGTTACAAACTAATCCGTGCAGACATTGCGCAGAATCTCTTGTTGTGTGAAAAGCGCTTTGGATTCGAACCGGAAATCACCGCGAAACTTTCACGCATTCCAAACATTCGTATTTATGAAGTTGGAATTTCTTATTACGGCCGCACCTACGAAGAAGGTAAAAAGATTGGATGGAAAGACGGCGTTCGTGCGTTCTGGTGTATTGCGAAATATAACATCTGGAGTAGAAAGAGTACTAAAGGATAAGCTCTTCTTAAGATTGTTTCACAAAGGTGCTTTGCAAGGTCGCTTCGCGAAGGGGCTACTTCGACTTCGCTAGACGAAATCCTACATCATAAATTCCTTCAACCGGATTCACGCGCATGGCCTGATGAATGGACACTTTGTAGTGTCCTGAAAGCGGGAATTGTTTGCGTGATTTATAAATGATTCGATTGTCGTAAAGATCTCCCAATCCCGATTTTCCGTACCAGTTTCCTTGCGGGTCTGCCATTGGGCATTCAAGCGTATCTACTGCCACTTTTCCATTCGGGAATTCCATTTCAATGAAGACAAACAGGTTGCTAAATTCGTACTGCTCGCCGTTTCTAATGTCAAGAAAAAAGTCGTGTAAACTCACAGTATCTTGAATATCGAATTCAAAATTCGCTACTTGCTTATTGTCCCAAACCCCGCCTTCGATGGGCATATTGCTTTCGTAAACGAAGTCATCGGCACATGAAGTAAGCAGGAGCGCCACACCTAAAAAGAAAACTATTCGCTTCATTCTTTCTTGCCTTGATTCGGGTTCGGGTTGTTTGGTTTGCCCTTGAAACGATTCGGTCTGTTGCCATTGCCCTGAGGTCTGTTGCCTTCTTTCGGCTTTGGTGCTGCTGCGTTCTGAGGCGCTGCATTTCCAGATGCCGCATTTCCAGGAGCAGCAGGCTTATTTGAATTGTTCGGCTTGTTGCGATTGCGATTGTTGTTGTTGGGCTTACGCTTCTTATTGTCGAAACGTGTTAAGCTATCTTGACCTACAACCTCAGCAAATTCAACACTTTCAACAACTTCTTTCTCTTCAATAAACGTCTGAACTTCACCTACTACTTCACCGCGTTTATTCTTTTCAATGATGTCTTTCACCACATCTGCAGAAAGCGCAAACGGCCCGTCGGCGTGCTGACCTTCAATGGTGTAATAAATAACTTGTTTGAAGATATCTGTTTTGAAATGCGTGGCAATTCCTTTTGGAAGTTTCAATTTCACGTGTGTAGGAGGAAGCATACGCACCGCTTCAACATACTGATCCAATTCGTAATTCAAACAACACTTCAGCTTTCCGCATTGACCTGCAAGTTTTCCTGGATTCAATGAAAGCTGCTGATAGCGTGCTGCTCCAGTAGACACCGATCTGAAATCGGTTAACCACGTAGAACAACAAAGCTCTCTTCCGCATGAACCAATTCCGCCTAAACGCCCTGCTTCTAGACGAAGTCCAATCTGGCGCATTTCAATGCGTACCTTGAACTCTTCAGCATACTTGCGAATGAGTTCACGGAAATCTACACGGTCATCGGCCGTGTAGTAGAATATCGCGCGGGTTTTATCGCCTTGATATTCCACATCGCTAATTTTCATTTGAAGACCCAACTCGCGCGATATCTCACGTGAGCGAATCATAGTGCTTGTTTCCAATTGGCGTGCCGCCTGCCATGTATCGAAATCCGATTGTTCAGCTTTGCGAAGTACACGTTTCAATTCGTAATTGTCCTTGATGTCTCTGCGGTTCATTTGAACGCGAACCAATTCGCCTGCCAATGAAACAATACCCACATCATATCCTGTAGAAGCCTCAACGGCTATTACATCTCCTTGAAACAACTCTAGATTTCCTTTTCTGAAGAATGCCTTGCGGCCGTTTTTAAAACGCGCTTCAACAACGTCAAACGGCTTCATGCCGTCTGCTAAAGGAATTCCTGCCAACCAATCGAAAACCTCCATTTTACCGGAGCTACACGTTCCGCAATTACCATTGCTTTTACAGCCGTTTGGAACGCCACCATCTTTACTTCCACAACTCGAACATCCCATGTTTTCTTTTTTATATTCTCAAATATACAAATTAGCTTCCCACTATCTTCTTGATCTCGTTCAACTTGAACAAAGCTTCAACCGGAGTAAGCGTATTGATATCGATTTTTTCTACTTCTTTTTTTATCTGAACCAACGTCGGATCATCGAGTTGGAAAAAGCTCAATTGCATTTTTTCCTCTCCTTGACCCACGTTCGCTTTTCCTTTCCCCGCAGGGGCTTCACCTCTTTTGGTCTCTAATTGATGAAGCATATCGTTCGCGCGATTCACGACTGTCTTCGGCATTCCTGCCAACTGCGCAACGTGAATTCCGAAGCTGTGATTGCTTCCACCTTCTTGCAACTTCCTTCTGAAAACTATTTTTCCTTTCGCTTCAGAAACCGAAACGTTGAAGTTTTTGATACGTGGAAATAAATTCGTCATATCATTCAACTCGTGGTAATGCGTTGCGAAAAGCGTCTTCGCGCGGAACTGCGGATGCTCGTGCAGGTATTCCGCAATGGCCCATGCAATGGATACGCCGTCGTAGGTTGAAGTTCCTCTTCCGATTTCATCGAGCAGAATTAAACTGCGATCACTTAAGTTATTCAAGATGCTCGCGGTCTCATTCATTTCAACCATGAACGTAGATTCCCCAGCGCTCATGTTGTCGTTCGCTCCCACACGCGTGAACACCTTGTCTACAATGCCCATTCTCACGCGCTTGGCTGGCACGAAAGAACCCATCTGAGCCATGAGCACAATGAGTGCGGTTTGACGAAGCACGGCGGATTTACCGGACATGTTCGGACCGGTGATCATCATGATCTGCTGCGCATCGCGATCTAATTTTATATCGTTCGCTATGTACGGATCGTTCGGCGGAAGGCGCAATTCAATAATGGCGTGTCTTCCTTGTTCTATCTCAATGCAGTTCTCTTCCGTGAATTCCGGTGCGCAATACTTGTTCGCTACTGCAACGGTTGCGAAAGACGCCAAGGTGTCAATCTCTGCAAGCACGCGAGCATTCAATTGCATGTTCACCAAATGCGGAAGCGTCTCTTCAATCAGCGCTTGATAAATCTGATTTTCTAAAATCGAAATTTTGTCTTCTGCACCGGTAATCTTCGCCTCGTATTCTTTCAGTTCAGGGGTAATATAACGCTCGGCTTGTGTAACCGTTTGCTTGCGTATCCATTCCGGCGGAACCTTATCCTTGTGTGTGTTTCGCACCTCCAAATAATATCCGAAGACATTGTTGAAAGCAATTTTCAAGGAAGGAATTCCGGTGCGTTCGCTTTCGCGTTCTTGCACCATTTGCAAATAATCTTTTCCAGATTTTTGCAAGTTGCGAAGCTCATCTAAATCTGCATTCACTCCTTCGGCAATAACAGAACCGCGGTTCAGTGCTAAAGGTGCTTCTGGATTTATTTTTTCGAAAATGGTATTGCACCAATCGGTCAATGGTTTCAACACATTGAACAGCGCTTGTATTTCTTTGCTCTTTGAATTTGCGCCTAAATCTTTGATGTGCTCTGCCGTTTGCATGCCCTTCGCTAACTGAAGCAATTCGCGTGGATTCACGCGTCCGGTAGCAATCTTAGAAGCCAGTCGCTCCATGTCGCCAATGGTGTTCAAATGCAAACGGGTCTCTGCTAGCAGCTCCGCGTTTTTGACAAAACTTCCAACTACAAACTGACGTTTTTCAATTTGTGCTATGTCTTTAAGCGGCATGAGTACCCATCTGCGCAAGAGTCGCGCGCCCATGGGTGTGCTCGTGTGATTGAGCGTGTAGAACAACGTTGCTGTTTCGTCGTAGTTCGAATGCACCAATTCTAAATTTCGAATGGTGAAGCGGTCTAACCACACGAACGTGTCTTCTTCAATGCGCGCTATTTTCTGAATGTGCTGGGTCTTGTCGTGCTGCGTATCTTTCAGATAATGCAACACGGCGCCAGCCGCAATAACTCCGAGTTTTAATTCTTCAACACCGAAGCCTTTGAGCGATTGTGTGCCGAATTGCTTTTGTAAAACTTCTTTGGCGTAGTCCAACGAGAACACCCATTCGTCTATGCGAAACGTAAACCATTTGGTATCTCCGAAGGCCTCACGAAACTGGTGGTCTTCGTGCTTTTGAAAAAGCACTTCGTTTGGCCGAAAGCTTTGAAGCAGTTTATTAATGTGTGCGGTACTTCCTTCGGCCAAATAAAATTCGCCCGTAGAAATGTCTAAAAAACTCACCCCCGCTTGCTGGTCACGCATGACAACAGCAGCCAAAAATTGGTTATTCGAACTATCGAACGTCTTCTCGTTATAACTCACCGCTGGTGTAACCAACTCCGTTACTCCGCGCTTCACAATTTTCTTGGTAAGCTTCGGATCTTCCAGCTGATCGCAAATGGCAACACGATTTCCAGCGCGAACCAATTTTGGCAAATAAGTATCTAACGAATGATGCGGAAAGCCCGCCAATTCAATGAATGCGGCTGCTCCATTTTTTCGCTTCGTTAATGTAATTCCTAAAATGCGCGCAGCCGCAATCGCGTCTGAACCGAAGGTTTCATAAAAATCGCCGACACGAAACAACAAAAGCGCATCTGGATATTGCGCCTTAATTTCATTGTATTGTTTCATGAGTGGTGTTTCCACCACTGTCGATTTTTCTTCTGTCATTTTATGCCTGATTCAGTTGACTCAGCTTAGAGCTTTCAAATTTATCTCGAGCGTAAGCCAGCGTTACTTTGAATTCTTTTAGTTCCGTTTGATTCGGAATTTCAAACATGAGATCCAACAAGATGGCTTCGCAAATCGAACGCAATCCGCGCGCTCCCAATTTGTAAGTCATGGCCTTTTCTACAATGTAATCCAACACTTGTTTCTCGAAAGACAACTTAACGCCGTCCATTTCAAACAACTTCACGTATTGCTTCACCAAAGCGTTTTTCGGCTCGGTTAAAATTCTTCTCAACGCAGATTCGTCCAATGGATTCAAAAACGTTAACACCGGGAAACGACCGATTAATTCAGGAATTAAACCAAATTGTTTCAAATCGGCTGGAGCAATGTATTGCAACCATCCGCCTTGTTCTTCAACGGTCTTCGCATTGCGGTATCCAATGCTTGCCGTATTCATGCGACGTTCAATGTGCTTTTCAATTCCATCGAACGCACCGCCACAAACGAACAAAATATTCTTCGTGTCGATCTGAATCATTTTTTGCTCCGGATGCTTTCTTCCACCTTGTGGAGGAACACTCACCGTTGCACCTTCCAACAATTTCAACAACGCTTGCTGAACGCCTTCGCCGCTTACGTCACGCGTAATGCTTGGGTTATCGCTCTTGCGCGCAATCTTGTCTATTTCATCAATGAATACAATTCCGCGTTCTGCTTTTTGAACATCGAAATCTGCACTTTGCAAAAGTCGAGAAAGAATACTTTCAACGTCTTCCCCTACGTAACCGGCTTGTGTAAGCACGGTAGCATCGGCAATGCAGAACGGAACGTTCAACATTTTCGCAATGGTCTTTGCCAAAAGTGTTTTTCCTGTTCCAGTTTCTCCAACCAATACAATGTTCGATTTTTCAATTTCTACTTCGTCGTCTTGCTTTCCAGCAGCGTGCTGTGCTAAACGTTTGTAGTGGTTGTAAACAGCAACACTCAACACCTTCTTCGCTTCGTCTTGGCCAATGATGTATTCGTTTAAGAAATCTCTTATTTCAATCGGCTTCAATAATTCAGACGCATTAAATTCTTCTTGGGGAACAACCGCTTCTTCTTTTACAATCTCGCTAGCTTGTCTCGCGCAGTCGTCGCAAATGTGTCCGGAAACACCTGCTATTAGCACATTCACCTCACTCTTTTTTCTTCCGCAAAACGAGCAATTAATCTCTTGTTTGGACATCTTTAATTCTTTCCAACAAAGGTAATGAATCTCGACTGTTTACATAGGGTCTACGTCAATAGACACGCGAACCATTTTATATTTCTGTTGGGAAGTGAGCGCGTGCGAACAATCTAAGAGATAGCGCTTCACTTGAGGAGGTGGTAATTCTTGTGGAATTCGAATCCAGAATTGTTGAATGTAATAGTTGTTCACACGGCCAATGGCGGGCGTTTCAGGGCCTGTGTAATTTCCAAATAACGATTTGAAAAACCACGTGCCAAGCTCCGCTGCTGCGCTTAACGCAACGCCTTGCTCTTTGTGTTTAATCGTAAGTTTAATCATGCGCGTAAACGGCGGATATCTGAACTGCTTGCGCTCTGCGACTTCTAGCGTATAAAACTGCTCGTAGTTGTTGTTCTCAATCAGCGGGAAAACCCAATGCTCGGGATCATACGTTTGAATAAGCACACGTCCGCGTTCTTCGCGTCTTCCACTTCTTCCAGAAACCTGCACCATCATTTGAAACGCGCGTTCGATGGAACGAAAATCGGGATGCTTCAGCATGCGGTCGGCGTTTAAAATTCCAACCAAATGAACATTGCTGAAGTCAAGTCCCTTCGTCACCATCTGCGTTCCAATGAGCACATCGGTCTTTCCACTTTCAAATTCAGAAATGATTTTATGGTGTGCATGTTTGCCTCGTGCTACATCCAAGTCCATGCGCGAAATACGAATATGCGGAAGGCATTCGCCTAACTCCTCTTCAATGCGCTCTGTTCCTGCGCCCAACATTTTGAACGCGTTCGCTCCGCATGAAGGACATTGCTGCACCGGAATTTCATGATGACCGCAGTAATGGCAGCGCAGTTCATGATGAAATTTGTGATACGTCAAACTCACATCGCAGTTCTTGCACTCGGGAGTGTAATGACACATTTCGCATTCCCAAAGCGGCGTATAGCCTCTTCGGTTTTGAAACAAAATCACTTGTTTGCCTGCCTTCACTGTTGAGTCAATTGCTTCCAGCAAAACAGAAGAAAAGACTCCTTGCATGCGCTTAGCTTGAAGCTCTGAGCGAAGGTTTACAAAATTTACTTTAGGTTGAACGGCGTTGCCATAACGCTCGAACATTTCTACCAACTGATACTTGTTCTGTTTCGCGTTGAAGTAAGATTCCAAGGAAGGAGTTGCGCTACCTAACACCACTTGTGCGTTCGACAAAACACTCAACTTTATGGCAGTGTCTCTCGCATGATAACGCGGAGCAGGATCTTGTTGCTTAAACGTTCCTTCGTGCTCTTCGTCGACGATGATTAATCCTAAATTTTCAAAGGGAAGAAACACACCTGATCGTGCAGCCAATACTACATCGAATCGATGCAAATCTGAATGCACCCGATGCCAAACTTCTGTGCGTTCATGGGTGCTGTAACCGCTGTGGTACACGCCAACGCGAGTTCCAAAATATTTCTGAATGCGGTCAATTAAATGCGATGTCAACGCAATTTCAGGAACCAACAACAACACTTGTCTTCCTTGTTGAATTTGCTCTTGCATGAGATGCAAATACACCTCGGTTTTTCCGGAAGAGGTTACTCCGTGTAACAACGTAACTCCAGCATGCGATTTGATTTTTTCAAAAGCAGTCTGTTGCAATTCGCTTAAAACCGGAAGTGGTAACAGTTCATGATCTCCAGTAACCATACGCAATTCAGAGCGTTCTTCAATGGCAAGAATTCCCTTCTTCACCAATGCTGAAATGGCTGAAGCGTCGGTCTTCGATTGTATCTCGAGTTCCTTTTTCTTCACTGATTCTCCTGTGGTTCCGTCCCATTTGCTCATTTGCAAAAAGGTCATGAGCACTTGAATCTGCTTGTCTGCATTGCGTTTTTCCAAAGCAGAAAAATGATGTTGCAGCTGTTCGTCGGTGTTTCCGTTTTCTCCAACGGTTACATAAGAAACTCGCTTCGGAATAAACTTTTCTTTCACCTCTTCAAACGACGCAATGGCGTTCTTCTTCAACAAATTTTTCAATGTAGAATGAATGGAAACCTTTGGCAGTGCATGTTGTATATCTTTCGACATAACACCCATACCGCGATCTTTTTCCAAAATAACATCTACAACCGAACGTTCATTCGGTGTTAATTCAACAGCAAGATCTTTTGTTGTGTAGACCGTTTCACTCGATAATTTCAATCCGCTTGGAAGTGCGGCTGTCATGACTTCTCCGAGTGTGCAAGCGTAGTATTTCGCAATCCATTCCCACAGTTGCATCTGTGTTTCTGAAACCACAGGAACATCGTCCAGTACCTCTTCAAAATACTTCGCAGCGTAATCCTTTGGAACCTCTTCGTGCACGCGCCAAACAATGGCCGTGTAGCGTTTTGATTTTCCCAATGGCACTACCACGCGCACACCTTGCTGAACGTAGTTCTCCCAAGCCACAGGAACCCTGTAGGTAAGCACTTGCGGAAGTGCTAGCGGAACAACTACATCAACAAAAAATGTTTTCATGGTCTATAAACAAATAGAGACACGAAGGTCGTGTCTCTACTCTAATGTGAATTGAAATGATTATGGTTTTCTTTCCAAAACTTCGTCAATCATACCGTACTCTTTCGCCTCAGAAGCAATCATCCAGTAATCGCGATCACTGTCTGCCCATACTTGGTCGTATGATTTACCGCTGTGCGTAGCAATGATGTCGTACAATTCTTTCTTCAATTTTTGAATTTCACGTGCAGTGATTTCGATGTCTGAAGCTTGTCCGCGTGCACCACCCAAAGGTTGGTGAATCATAACGCGTGAATGCTTCAATCCTGTGCGTTTTCCTGCTTGACCAGCACACAACAAAACAGCTCCCATAGAAGCAGCCATACCTGTGCAAATGGTTGCAACATCTGGATTAATGTATTGCATGGTGTCGTAGATGCCTAGACCCGCGTATACACTTCCGCCTGGAGAGTTAATGTAGATTTGAATGTCTTTCTTCGAGTCTGTACTTTCCAAAAACAATAACTGCGCTTGAATAATATTCGCGATGTAGTCATCGATTTCAGTTCCCAAGAAAATAATTCTATCAGCCATTAAACGAGAGAATACATCTACCTCACGGAAAGGCATGTGACGCTCTTCAATAACTGTTCTAGTCATGTTCTCTGGACCATACATGTGAGAAATCACATCGTTCACCACTGTGCTATTGATACCTAGATGGCCAGTAGCATATTTTTTAAATTCTTTACGTTCGAACATATAGTAATATTTGTGTCGAAGATACAGCGGTTTTTAATTCAAAACCGTGACTTCAAACAGTAGACTTTTCAACTTATTCAATTACTTCAAAACGCTTGAACTTGATGCGCCCAAGCTCACACTCGTCTTCCCACATGGCAAGCGGACGTGCATAAACCGATCCGAAAGGAACCGATTTGTAAATAACCAATGCTTCCTTAGTTTCACTGTGATTCGCTAAAGAAATGATTTCGTAAACCCCTCCTTTGTAATGCTTCCAACGCTCACCCGGCATCGGGTATCTTATTGCTTTTTCCATGTTTTCTTTTATAGTACTACAGTCCCAAAATTATCTGCCAACTGCCTCCTCACGTCATCTAATCGCTTCTTTTCAGCCAATAAAATCATGACTTCGTCTTCGTTCGTTTCAACCTCAAGTTGAGTCTCTATTGCTTTGGCCGCAATTTGCACGTGTCGCATTTTCATGCGAAATAAGCAATCTTTTGCTGCCTTTCCTATAATGTACTCTTCCGATTCGGTTAATATGCCGTGTTTCTTTTTCCAGTTTTCGCTTATCTGATGGCGCGTGGTTAGTACGTTTACCGCTTCACCGCGAACACTTTCCTCTTCATGTGTAGTGAAGTTGTGTTGACTTGGCATTTGGTTTTCCTTCACCAATTCCAAATACTCCTTCAACATTTTCGAATAAACTTCTGACTGTAGAGTCATAGAGTCGTGCTCAAGATTTCCAATTAGATAATCAGCTACCGACAAATGAATGACTTCACGCTTGCCTTCTTCGTTAACGATTTCAATGGGCATTTCAAATTCGCCGTACATCAGCAAAATGCGCATGAAGTCACGCTCTTGTGCTTCCGCATTCAGCGTGTCGGGAACCGGAACAGTCTCATCGAAAGGTGTTGGTGCAGGCGCTTCAACAGGGGTGTGAACTCCCGGATCTCCAGCAACTGCGGGTTTTCCAGGACCTTTCTTTAAATTTTCTTGAAGCGATTTGTTCAGCTCTAGAAGCAAAACAGACTCGCCAATGCCCATAATCTGCGAACAGTCTTGCACAAAAACAGAACGCTTAATGGCATCAGGAATTAGCGCAATACTGTCAACTATACCACGAATAAGACCCGCTTTTTTTATCGGGTCGTTGCCTACTTCCTCAAGAAGTAAAGCCGTTTTATATCGAATGAAATCCTTTGCGTTATCCTTCACATACAGCTGAATCTCTTCACTGCTGTGCTTTCTAGAATAACTGTCCGGATCGTCGCCATCTGGAAATGTTGCAACGCGAACGTTCAACCCTTCCTTCAATATCATATCAATACCGCGGAAACTCGCTTTAATTCCCGCTTTATCACCATCGTATAAAATAGTAATGTTCTGCGTGAATCGACGAATCAAACGAATCTGTCCTTCGGTTAAACTTGTTCCGCTACTCGCTACAACGTTCTCTACGCCTGCTTGGTGAAGCGCAATAACGTCTGTATATCCTTCAACCAAAAAACAGTTGTCTTCCTTCACCATCGCGTTCTTTGCGAGGTGCAAGCCATACAACGTGTTCGACTTGTGATAGAGATCGCTTTCCGGACTGTTGAAATATTTCGCAATGTCCTTCTCTGCTTTCAGTGTTCTTCCACCAAAAGCAATCACTTTTCCACTCACATTGTGAATGGGGAACATCACCCTTCCGCGGAAGAAGTCATACGGCGAACCGTCCTTCTCTCGTGTTAAACCCGTCTTCAACAAATAGGTCAACGAATGCCCCGCTGCTAGCGCCGCTTGAGACATCTTGTCCCATCCGTCTGGACAATAGCCCAACTGAAATTTCTTCAGTGTGTCTTCGCGAAATCCGCGCGATTCGAAATAAGAAAGCCCAATGGCTCTTCCCATTTCCGAATTGTACATCTGATCTTGGAAATACTTATTGGCGAAATCGGTGACAACAGAAAGTTGTTCGCGTTCGCTCTTTTCGGCTTTTTGTTCCTCTGTCTGACTCTCTTCTTCAATCTCTATGTTGTACCTGTTGGCCAACCAGCGCAAGGCTTCCGGATAGGAAAGCTTCTCGTGCTGCATAAGAAAGTCAATCGCGTTTCCGCCTTTTCCAGAACTGAAATCTTTGTAAATGCCTTTCGCTGGAACGACGAAAAAACTCGGTGTTTTTTCATTCACAAAGGGAGAAAGGCCGCGATAAGAAGACCCGCTTTTTTTCAAATGAACGAACTCACCAACCACATCTTCAATAAGAGTGGCCTGAAAAATTCGATCTATGGTGGAACGGGAAATCATGGACTACCAAAGGTAGTGCTACATGACTACATTCACAATACGTTTTGGAACAACAATAATCTTTTTCGGAGTTTTTCCTTCCAAATATTTCACTGTGCTTTCGTGCGCCATTACCTGTGCCTCAACATCTGCGGCGCTTATGCCCACTGGAAGCGACAAGAAGAATCTGGTTTTCCCGTTGAAAGAAACTGGATATTCGAAGTTGTCGTCTTCCAAAAACTTGTTCTCGGCAACTGGCCAAGACTCGTTCATAACAGAAGTGGAATGACCCAAGTTTTTCCAAAGTTCTTCCGCCAAATGCGGTGCATACGGAGAAAGCATAATTACCAACGGCTCTAAAGCCGCGCGCTTGTTGCACTTCAGATCTGTCAATTCGTTCGTTGCAATCATGAAGGCGCTTACAACAGTATTCCAAGAGAAGCGCTCCAAGTCTTCAGTGATCTTTTTAATGGTTTTATGAACCACGCGCATTTCAGCTGCAGTGGCTTCTTCAGAAGAAACTGAGAACGTTTCGTTCGCTAGGAACAAGCGGTGGAATCGACGCAAGAAGTTGTGAACGCCGCTTATACCCTTGGTATCCCAAGGCTTGCTTTGCTCAACAGGGCCCAAGAACATTTCGTAGCAACGCAAAGTGTCTGCTCCGAATTTCTCTACCAACTCATCTGGCGTTTGAACGTTGTACTTCGACTTCGACATTTTCTCAACTTCCCAACCGCAGGTGTATTCGCCGTTTTCATTCAACATGAATTCTGCGTTTGCGTATTCAGGGAGCCAATTCTTAAAAGCTTCTATGTTCAGCTTATCGTTGTCTACCAAAGAAATATCGGCGTACAAGCGTTGTGTTTCAAACTCTTTTCTGCGCTCGAATGTAATGAAGGTGTTGCTGTCTTTTATGCGGTAAACAAAGCTGCTGCGCCCAAGGATCATTCCTTGGTTAATCATCTTCTTGAACGGTTCGTTGAACGGTATGTAGCCCAAGTCGAACAACACTTTCGTCCAAAAACGAGAATACAACAAGTGTCCGGTTGCGTGCTCTGCACCGCCCATGTACAAGTCTACTTGACCCCAATATTTTATACGCTCTTCCGATGCAAAAACCGAATGATTGTTCGGGTCCATGTAACGCAAGAAATACCACGAAGATCCTGCCCATCCTGGCATGGTGTTGCACTCCATAGGCATGCCGTTTCTATCCCAATTCTTCGCGCGTGCCAAGGGTGGTTCTCCCGATTCTGTTGGAAGATAGGCGTCTACATCGGGCAATTGCGTCGGCAATTCTTCCGTGTCTATCAAACGTGGAATTCCGTTTTCGTAATAAATCGGGAAGGGTTCTCCCCAATAACGCTGACGGCTAAACACGGCATCGCGCAAGCGATAGTTCACGCGTTTTTCTCCTGCACTCAATTCCACCAATCGCTCACAAACCGCATCAAATGCAGTGTGGTAGTTCATTCCATTTAGAAAATCGGAATTCGCAAGGGTCGCATCTTTCGAGGTTTCTGCCTTTTCTGAAAGATCAGATTCAGCAAAAATATTTTTTATTTCTAGGTTGAAATGCTTCGCGAAATCGTAGTCGCGTTGATCGCCTGCAGGTACCGCCATTACAGCCCCGGTGCCATATCCTGCTAGCACGTAATCGCCAATCCAAATGGGTACTTGTTCTCCCGTTAATGGATGTAACGCAAAGCTTCCTGTGAACACACCCGAAATCTTTTTCTCGGCCATGCGATCACGCTCTGTTTTCAATTTCGCATTGGCAACATAATCCATCACAGCATCGCGCTGTTCAGCTGTTGTCAACACTTCCACACTTTCGTGTTCAGGAGCCAATGTTAAAAACGACACGCCGCACAAGGTATCTGGACGTGTTGTGAAAACTTCAATCGTTACTTCTTTTTCTGCTTGAAAACGAACGCGAGCTCCGGAAGATTTTCCGATCCAATTGCGTTGAATTTCTTTAATGTTTTCAGGCCAATCGATTGTGTCTAAATCGGAAATCAATCGTTCCGAATAGGCCGAAATACGCATACTCCACTGACGCATTTTCTTTTGCTCTACGGCATGTCCGCCGCGCTCGCTTACGCCGTCTTTAATTTCGTCGTTCGCCAAAACCGTTCCTAAGGCCGGACACCAATTCACCACAGAATCGGCCAAATAAGACACGCGGTAATTCATAAGCAACGCTTCCTTCTGCGCTTCGCTCATGCTTTTCCAATCGGTATCGGTAAATTCTCCTTCGAAATAAGGAGAGAAAATATGATCGGCTTCCAACAAATAGGTCTTCCACCACTCTTCGTCCATGTGAGCATTCACGCCATATGAACCGTTCTCTTCAAACTTCTCTATTAACTCTGAAATAGGTCTTGTCTTATTCGAATCTAAATCGTACCAAGCGTTGAACAACAATCCGAAAATCCATTGCGTCCACTTGTAATACTCGGGAGAACTGGTTCGAACCTCTCTGCTCCAATCGTATGAAAAGCCAATCTTATCAAGCTGTTCGCGGTAGCGTTCAATGTTTTGCTCTGTTGTTTTCGCGGGGTGTTGTCCTGTTAAAATAGCATACTGTTCAGCAGGCAATCCGAAAGAATCGTATCCCATCGGGTGAAGAACATTAAACCCTTTGTGGCGCATGTAACGCGCATAAATATCAGACGCAATGTACCCTAGCGGATGACCCACGTGAAGACCGGCCCCACTCGGATAAGGGAACATGTCTAGGACATAAAACTTCTTTTTATTCGGGTCTTCGGTAACTTTGTAAGACTCGTCCCGCGCCCATTTCTTGCGCCAGTTTGCTTCAATATTTCTAAAATCGTATTCCATAAATCGTGTAGAATCGTTCGCGAAGATAGGGCGCAGAATGACCTAATTCACTAACTTCGCGAAGTATGAAATACCAACGCATTCTTCTAAAATTAAGTGGTGAAGCCTTAATGGGCGACAAACAGTTCGGAATTGACAACGTGCGCATTATGCAATACGCTCAAGAAATTAAAGCTGTTTGGGAAAAAGGAGTTGAGGTCGCTATTGTTATCGGAGGTGGTAATATCTTCCGTGGAGTTCAAGCAGAACAAGGCGGAATGGAGCGCACGCAAGGCGATTACATGGGAATGTTAGCCACTATGATTAACAGCATGGCGCTTCAAAGCGCATTGGAATCAGCGCACGTTCCAACACGTTTGCAAAGCGCTATCGAAATGAAGCAAATCTGCGAGCCCTTCATCAAGAGAAGAGCAGTAAGACATTTAGAGAAAAACCGTGTAGTCATCTTCGGAGCAGGGACAGGAAATCCTTTCTTCACAACCGATACAGCTGCATCGCTTCGTGCCATTGAGGTTGAAGCAGACGTGGTGTTGAAGGGAACACGCGTGGACGGTATTTACACTGCAGATCCAGAGAAAGACCCAAGCGCAACGAAGTACGATACCGTTACTTTCAACGAAGTATATGAGAAGGGATTGAACGTGATGGACATGACCGCGTTCACCTTGTGTAACGAAAACAAATTGCCGATTATCATTTTCGACATGAACAAAGAAGGTAACCTTCTGAAATTAGTTTCTGGCGAAAACATTGGAACCAAAGTAGAATTTTAAAGCAGAACAATAGTATGTCTGAAGAAGTTAAAATGGCCCTCGACGAGGCTGCAGAAGCAATGAACAAATCCATTGCTCACTTAGAAAACGAATTGAATAAAGTGCGTGCTGGAAAAGCAAGCCCTGTTATGTTAGACGGTGTTCGCGTAGACTACTACGGCACCATGACTCCGTTGAAAAACGTTGCAAACGTTACCACTCCTGACGCAAGAACTCTGAATGTTCAACCGTGGGAAAAAGGTATGTTGAACGCTATCTCGAAGGGTATCATGGAAGCAAACCTCGGTTTGAATCCGCAAAACAACGGCGATGTAATCATGATTGCTGTTCCAATGTTGACTGAAGAGCGTCGTCGCGATTTATCGAAGCGTGCGCACTCTGAAGGAGAGAATGCACGTGTGGGAATTCGCACGGCTCGTAAAGAAGCGCTAGACTTCATTAAGCAAGCGCAGAAAGACGGTCTTCCTGAAGACGAAGCAAAGTCAGGTGAATCGAAGGTTCAAGAACTTACAGACAAGTTCAACAAAAAAGTAGATGAAGTCTTAGCCGCGAAAGACAAAGACATTATGACCATCTAAGCCCAAGCACGTGGTAAAGATTGGTGATATTGAACTTCCTGAATTTCCGTTGCTGCTTGCTCCCATGGAAGATGTGAGCGATCCGCCCTTCCGCATGGTCTGCAAAGAACAAGGCGTAGACCTTATGTACACTGAATTTATTAGCAGCGAAGGTCTTATTCGCGATGCTGCTAAAAGCAGAATGAAGCTCGATATCTTCGAGTACGAAAGACCCATTGGTGTTCAAATTTTCGGTAGCGAAATTGAATCCATGGTGAAAAGTGCAGAGATTATTGAGTCGGTGAACCCAAATCTCTTAGACATCAATTACGGGTGTCCGGTTTCCAAAGTCACCTGCAAAGGCGCTGGGGCGGGCATTCTGCAGAACATTCCGAAAATGGTAGCCATGACAGAAGCCGTTGTGAAAGCAACGAAACTTCCAGTTACCGTGAAAACGCGTTTAGGTTGGGACGAAGGTTCAAAGAACATTGAAGAAGTTGCTGAACGCCTTCAAGACATCGGTATTCAAGCACTCACCGTTCACGGAAGAACACGTGTGCAGATGTACAAAGGAGAAGCCAATTGGGAACTCATTGCGCGTGTGAAAGAAAACCCTCGCATACATATTCCGATTTTCGGAAATGGCGACATCGATTCTCCTGAAAAAGCGTGGGAATACAAAAACAAATACGGTGTAGACGGAATCATGGTTGGCCGCGCAAGCATTGGCTATCCGTGGATATTCAGAGAGATTAAGCATTACTTCAAAACACAGGAATTACTTCCTCCGCCAACCATAGAAGAACGCGTTGCCGCGTGTAAAAGTCATTTCGAATTTTCACTTCGTTGGAAAGGAGAAAAACTAGGCGTGCTCGAAATGAGACGTCACTACACCAATTACTTCAAAGGAATTCCGAACTTCAAACCTTTCCGAATGGACTTGGTTACCTCTATGGATATTGATTTTATTCGTCGTAAACTCGACGAAGTGTCTCTTATTGAACTCTAATACATTCGTATCTTTGCGCCGTCTAGAATAATCTATACTTGTTCAGATGAAGAAATTATACAACACAGAAGACAAGCGCGTCTTGCGCCAACGTATGCTCGCGGATAACACTCCGCGAACAACAGTTTCATTTTACAAATACCATCAGATTGAAGATCCGCAAGGCTTTCGCGACGCGCTTTTCGCACGTTGGAACGACCTTGGTGTTCTCGGTAGAACCTACATTGCATCTGAAGGAATTAACGCCCAGATTTCCGTTCCAACAGAAAACTTCGAGGCCTTTGTAAAAGATCTTTTCACGATAGATTTCCTAAACGGAATTCGTCTGAACACCTCAGTAGACGAGGGAAAATCGTTCTACGCCTTGAAGGTAAAACTTCGAAACAAAATCGTTGCAGACGGAATTGAAGATCCTAATTTCGATCCATCGAACACCGGAAAATACTTGACCGCTGACGAGTGGAATCAACAACTCTCTCATCCAAATACCGTGGTTGTTGACATGCGCAACCACTACGAAAGTGAGGTGGGCCACTTCGAAGGCGCAATTTGTCCCGACGTTGACACCTTCCGCGAAGAGCTTCAGGTGGTGGAAGATATTCTTCAAAACGACAAAGACAAAAAAGTGCTCATGTATTGCACCGGTGGTATTCGCTGTGAAAAGGCTTCGGCTTACATGAAACACAAAGGATTCGAAAATGTCTATCACCTCGAAGGTGGTATCATTAAATACGCTCGTGACGCTAAAGAGAATAACCTGGATATTAAATTCAAAGGAGTGAATTTCGTTTTCGATGAGCGACTTGCAGAGCGCATCTCCGATGAGGTTATTGCAACTTGTCATCAATGCGGAGAACCCTTCGATCATCACACGAATTGTTTGAATCTCGGTTGTCACATCTTGTTCATCCAATGCGACAAATGCAAAGAGAAATACGAGAATTGTTGCTCTGAAGAGTGTCAAAGCATCACTCACTTGAGTGAAGAAGAGCAAAAAGAACTGCGTAAGAAAACGCCTGTAGTTCGCAACGTGTATAAGAAAGGACGAATGCCGAAGCTCACGAAATAATCATTTCTTGCACACGTGCTCAAAAATGTTATATTCGCGTAACGTAAAAAAACCTTAAGCGTTAATACTATGTACTGGACTTTAGAATTGGCCTCATATCTCGAAGACGCACCTTGGCCTGCAACAAAAGAAGAATTAATCGATTATGCAATGCGTGCTGGAGCACCGTTGGAAGTAGTTGAAAACCTTCAACAATTAGAAGACGAAGAAGAAGTATTCGAGAGCATCGAAGACATTTGGCCAGACTACCCAACGAAAGAAGATTTTTTCTTCAACGAAGACGAATATTAATTTCTCTTTCGTAGTCTTTTTCCATGCCAACAACTGAGGAACTTAAACAACTGAGGTATGACCTCGCATACTTGCGCATGGCTAAAGAATGGGCGAAGCTTTCCCATTGTACCCGAAAACAAGTGGGTGCACTTCTTGTGAAAAACGGCGTTATTATTTCCGATGGTTACAACGGAACACCGAGCGGATTTCCAAATACATGTGAAAACGAAATTGGAGAAACCCATTGGTACGTCTTACACGCAGAAGCAAACGCAATTTTAAAAGTCGCGAAATCTACCAATAACGCGCACGGTTCAACACTATACATTACGCTAAGTCCTTGTAAAGACTGTTGTAAACTTATTCTTCAGTCGGGCATAACACGCATGGTTTATCTCGACGCATACAAAGACACAACCGCAATAGACTTCCTGAAAAATTCAGGAGTTGAAGTTGTTCAACGAGAACTTCCAGAATAACGCTATCTTTTCCACTTCGAATCACACCATGTCTGAAGAAATACAAAACGAAAAATCTGGCAAGTCTCCTCTACAGCCCTTGTATTACGCGTTTGTTTTAATCGCGGGAATTCTCATTGGAACCGTCCTTGCCGATAAAAACTTACTTACCATTAAAACCGGTAAGGAAGACAATCCGAATAAGCTTGTTAGCCTCATCGATTTTATTGAAGACAATTACGTCGACGGTGTAGATAAAAAGAAGATTATCGACGATGCAATAGCATCGATTCTTAAAAATTTAGATCCACATAGCTACTACCTAAACCCTCAAGAATACGCCAAGGCACGAGAAGAAATGTCTGGGTCCTATCAAGGTGTTGGTGTAGAATTTTTAATTCTTCGTGACTCACTTATGGTGAATCGCGTTGTCCCATTCGGACCAAGCTTCCGTGCCGGAATTCAATCTGGAGACCGTATTGTTCAAGTAGATGGAAAAGATATCTCAGGCAAATCGTTGAACAACAAGGGTGTTATGAAGATGTTGAAGGGCGAGGCTGGAAGCAATGTGAACATTAGCGTGCTGCGCAAAAAGGAGTATTTAAATTTCAATATTGAAAGAGGTTCACTCCCTCTTACAAGCGTGCCCTCTTATTACAAAATTGAAGAAGGGCTTGGATACATCAAGATCGATCGCTTCGCGAAAACAACCTACGACGAGTTCTTAGCTGCAGGAAATTCACTTCGAAACCAAGGTTGCTCAAAATTCATTCTAGATCTTCGTGGAAACGGGGGTGGACTGCTCGAGCAAGCGACAAGCATTGCTGAAGAGTTCCTAGAAAAAGACCGCTTAATGGTGTATACAACAGGTACTCACTCTGGAAGAAACGATTACAACACACAAAAACGCGGTGCGTTCGCAGACGTTCAAGTTACAGTGCTCATCGATGAATACAGTGCTTCTGCAAGTGAAATTGTTGCGGGCGCATTGCAAGACTGGGACCGCGCCATTGTTGTGGGAAGACGCTCGTTTGGTAAAGGACTTGTTCAAAGTGAAATTGAACTTCCAGATAAAAGCGCGCTTCGCCTGACTACTGCTCGTTATTATACACCAACAGGAAGATGTATTCAAAAGCCTTATGGCGATTCTTCTAAGTACTTCAACGAAACACACCAACGTTGGTTAAGCGGGGAGTTATTCAACCAAGAAAAAATATCGCATGTCGACTCTTTAAAGTTCTACACACCTTCGGGAAGAGTGGTTTACGGTGGTGGTGGAATAACGCCAAACGTCTTCATTCCTTTCGATTCTACTTCAACATCGTTCGCCCTTATCGACATCGTTAACTTCGGAATATTGAGATACCAATGCTTCGATTATGTTGATCAAAACAGGGCAGCCCTTGCCAACTGGAAATCTTTCGGTCAATACCAAAAAACCTACAAAACAGACGACGCGTTAATTGATAAAACACTGAAGGCTGCAGTAGAACAAAACATCACATACAGTACGGCTGAGGTTGCAAAACTTCGCTCTCAATGTGCGCTTCGATTTAAAGCTCAAATTGCGCGGGCGTTGTTCGACGAAAACGCTATGATTCGCATTATGAATGGCGAAGATCCAGAACTGTTGAGGGCTGTAGAGATTTCCAAAAACTACAACACTTATTTCTATCACCCGTAATGGAAACGCTTTCCAAACAGGAACGGCTCTACAAAAAGAAATCCATTGAGTCGTTGTATGCTCATGGAAAAAGCATAAAAACACCCGCTATCATTTGCTTGTATCACCCTTCAGAGGATGACTCTGAATTTCCTGTGCAAGCGCTATTCACAGCACCTAAGCGTCGCTTTGCACGTGCGCACGACAGGAATAGAATCAAGCGATTGATTAAGGAAGTCTACAGAAAAGAAAAACAAGCTCTTTATGACCACCTCAACAACAAGGGTGAAAAATTGTCGTTAGCCTTTATCTTTACGGGTAACCGCATTCCCGATTACGACTATGTGGAACAAAAAATTAAGTACCTTATTCGACAACTTATTTCCGTTACGAACCAAGAGCATTCCAACCATGAAAATACTTAAGCGCACCCTTCTTTTCTCTCTGCTCTCCCTTTGTTCACTCTCTTCCTTTGCACAACCCAACCCGTCTACAAACTATTTCGAAGTTGTAAAAAACTTAGAAATATTCACCGACGTTTTCCGTCAAATAGATCAATTGTATGTGGAAGAGGCTACGCCTGGAAACCTTGTGAATACTGCCCTTATCGGAATGTTGGCTTCACTTGATCCATACACAGTATACTATCCAGAATCACGCATTGAAGATGCAATGTACCTTCAAACAGGAAGATATGGCGGAGTAGGCGCTCGTGTAGATTTAGTAAGCGGAAGAAACACTGTCCTTGAAGTTTTCGAATCGTTTCCGGCTTACAAATCCGGACTTCGTGCGGGAGATATTATCACGCACATCAACGGAAAATCAATTGATGGAATTGACCTAGACAACCTGGAAGACGGACTTACCGGAACACCTGGAAGCGTTGTGAATTTAACTGTTCTTCAACTTGGAAAACCTACCGCAACAGAACTTGTTGTAACCCGCGAAAGCATTAAGACTCCAGATGTACCTCACTTCCAACTTTTGGAAAACAATGTTGGATATATCAAACTCGACGAGTTCACGCAAACGGCTTCGGAAGATGTAAAGACTAGCTTCAACACGTTAAAAGGAAAGGGAATGAATAAACTCATTTTAGACCTTCGTGGAAACGGTGGTGGACTACTGAATGAAGCTGTAAAGATTGTAAACTTTTTTGTTCCGAAAGGAACGGAAATCACCCGCACCATGGGAAAAACAGAATCTTGGAAACAAATCTATGTTGCGCAATACGACCCCATTGATTTAACCATGCCTTTGGTTGTTTTAGTTGACGAACTCTCGGCTTCAGCTTCTGAAATCGTAAGTGGAAGTCTTCAAGATTTAGACCGCGCTGTTATTGTAGGCGTGCCTTCTTTCGGAAAGGGTTTGGTTCAACAAACGTTGGATCTTTCCTACAACGCGAAGATGAAAGTAACTGTCGCTAAGTACTACACCCCTAGCGGAAGATGCATTCAAAAGCTCGACTACGGCAATAAAAAAGACGGGCGTGCAACGCAGATAGACACAACTAAAATCAGAACGTTCTACACCACCCACGGTAGACCCGTGAAAGACGGAAGTGGTATTTATCCAGATGTTATAATGTCTGCAAGCGCTTCGAAAGAAATACTCGCGCAATTGCAAAAGACCTTCGCTTACTTCCGCTTTGGAGTTGAGTTTAAGAAGACTCACGCTTCCATTGATTCTGCTGGAAGTTTCAAGATTTCACAAAACGACTACAACGAGTTTGTTCAGTTCGCGAAGAAAAACGCGAAAGACTTTGTTCCTTCTTGGTTCGAACACGTTGAGAAATTAGAAAAGGAGTTGGCTAGTCAAACCGCTGTTAACGCAGCATTAAAAGACCAACTCAACAGTTTACACAACGGTATTTCTACAGCGTTAGAAAGCACCTTGTCCCAACTTCAAAGCGAAATAACACCGAAGCTTGAAGCTAAAATTGTAGAGATGTATTACTTCCGTTCTGCTGCAATTAAACAGTCGTTAACCAACGATCCTTTAATTACGGCTTCTCAAGACGTTTTTCAAAAGAGCTATTCAACCATTCTTGCTGGACCAGCAGGCACTGAAAAAAAATAATCCGTGCTGAAATTCTTCAGTCATCCTAAAACACAAGTTGCAGCGCTGGCGCTGTGGGCTTTTATGCTCCCGCTCTGGAACTTAGGTATGTCTGTTGCTATGTTCTTTCTGCTGTTCGTTGCGGTAGTCACTTCCATTCAAAACAAGAAATTCGTATTACTCCCTGTCCTACGAAACCCTATTTACCTGAGTTTACTTGTTGTGTGGGCACTCATCGCGCTTGGACTATTCCGAGGTGGAGAAAATTCGTTGGTGTTGAAGGAAATCAAAACCCTTCTACCGCTGATTCTTGCCCCGTTGTTTCTGCAAAATCTTTCTCCACTTTCGAAAAAGGATGAATCTGTTATTTGGAAGGTGTTCTTCGCTTCGGTAGGATTGTCTGCACTCGTTTGCGTTGTGTATGCAGTTGTCAAATACCCGCTTCCTGAGCCTAGAAGCGCTTCACTCTTCATATCACACATACGATTCAGTTTAATGGCTGTATTGGCGCTTATTAGCGCTTGGAGAATACCAGGTATTCTTCCTTCGTACCTGAAACTTACGCTAACAGCGGTGGTATGTGCGTTTTTCTTTTTTGTTGGAACACTAACCGGATGGGGATTCTTAGTTCTTCTGATCATTCTTCTCTTTGCTTCAAAGTCGAAGCGTAACAAATTCATTGTTGTTGGAAGCGTACTCGCCCTCGCTTCAGTTCTTCTCTTTTTCCTTTCAAGAAATATCGACACATCAAACTTTCAACCCGAACAAATTCAATCTGCTCGCGGAGAAAAATACATTCATCAATCACCCAATTTTCAAACGGAAAACGGAAATCGCATTTTCGTAAACATTGCTCCACTTGAGCTAGACAGCTCGTGGGTAGCCCGCACCAACAGGCCTTTGCTTCAGAAAGACGCACGAGGTCAATTGGTTCAAACGACATTGATTCGATATTTGGCAAGCAAGGGATTAACCAAAGATGCTGCTGGAATTCAAGAATTATCTGACACCGATATTTCAAATATTCTAGCTGGAAATACGAATTGCAACGAACCACAATGGAACGCTTTAGAAAAACGTTGGCACCAAATTGTTTTCGAATATCAAACGTTTCAAAGCGGTGAAAACTCAAGCGGACATTCCATCTTCCAGCGTTTGGAATATTACAAGGGGGCTAAATTTATTATTGAAAGAAATTTCCTACTCGGTGTAGGACAAGGCAACGTGAAATCGGCATACAGCGAGGCTTACAAGCAAACTTCTCCAAACCTCGATGAAAAGGTACAACACGCTGTACACAACCAATTCTTGTCGTATTGGATAGCCGCTGGTATAGCTACAATTTTATGCTTCCTTCTGTATTTCTATTTCATGTGGAAACAAGCCAAAAAACATGAAGTTACTTTAGCATTTGTAATACTCGCACTGCTGTCTTGCTTTACGGAAGACACCCTTACAACGCAACCAGGCGTGGCTTTCTTCGCGTTTTTCAGTACGTTCTTTTTCTTCCTTCCGAGAAAAGAAAATTAGTTCTTCACCTTTAATCTTTCTGGTTGATTGGCTATTTCCCACGCGGTAGAAAACACCAGTTGCGCTATGCTGCACATCTTGTCGTAAAGAATCTTTTCAGGGTCATCGCCAGGCATGTGATAATCTTCATGAACACCACTGAAATAGAAGATGACAGGCATATTGTTCTTCGCGAAATTGTAGTGGTCTGAACGGTAGTAAAATTGATTCGGATCATCTTCCGCGTTGAAGGTGTAATCTAAAGTCAAATTAGACGTTTGCTTATTCACCGACTCTGAAAGGTTGTGTAAATCCATACTCAAACGATCACTTCCAATCAAATAAACATACTTCTCATTGTCTTTGTGCGCCTCGTCTACACGACCAATCATGTCAATATTCAAATCACAAACCGTGTTTTCCATCGGATAAACCGGATGCCTCGTGTAATAATCGCTTCCAAATAAACCTTTCTCCTCGCCACTTACATGAAGAATTAGAACACTTCGCTTCGGTCCGTTTCCTTCTTTCTTCGCTTGAATAAAAGCTTCCCCAATTTCCATGGCCGAAACAGTTCCTGAACCATCGTCGTCAGCGCCGTTGTTAATCTCGCCGTTCACAATACCAATGTGATCGTAGTGAGCAGATATAACAACGATTTCATTCTTAAGTGTTGCATCACTTCCTTCAATAAATGCCAATACATTTTCACTGGAAACCATTTCATCTGTGACATTCACATTTAATGAAGCTTCTGTGTACATGACATTTAATTTTATGTGTTGTTTCGAATGAGGTATTTTCTTTCCCTTCTTACCAAACTTACCCATGTTGTTTGCGAGGTCTAAACGAAACCACTCATTAGCAGATTTTTCATTGGTGAAAATCAATGGAATTCCGGTTGCAACAGCAACATCCATATCTTCAATCAATTCCATCTTTTCCGATTCTAACCAGAACTTAATGCGTGGTAAAAACGTAGCATAATCGCGACGAATCACAACAATAGCCTTAGCGCCATTTTGTTGAGCTAGAGCAACCTTCAGTCCTGGATCATAAGACCAATCACTTAGCTGCTCACTGTCTCCTGAAATCAATGACTTGCCTTTCTTCGTTTTTGGCTCGCCGTCCATAACAACCACCAAAGCATCTTTTACATCCAAACCTTCATAGTCATTGTAACGTCCTTCAGTGATACCATAGCCAGCAAAAACAATTTTTGTAAATGTTTTTGTTCCTTCCAATCCTTCGGCATCCAAAGAAAAAATATCTTTCGAACTTTCGTAGTTTTTTCCATTTACAGTAAGAATTGTTGAAGTTAACTTACGCTTACGTAAAGGGAAACTCTGCTGCTGAACACCAGTCATAGATCCTTTTTCTAATCCCAATGACACGTAGTAATTCTCAATATAAGCCGCTGCTTTTTTCTGACCTGGTTTACTGGTTTCTCTTCCTTCGTATTCATCAGCTGCCAGAATGAATAACTGTTCTTTCAGTTCTTTAACCGTAATGCTATTCATGTAAAAGTCACGCTTGTCAGTAGCGTCTAAAGAACTTTGTGCATTACCTAAAAAACTTGCACAAACACAAAATATTCCTATCAGTTTTTTCATCTTACAAATCAATTTTTTCTACACGTTTAGCATGTCTTCCACCTTCAAATGGCGTATTAAAAAACGTAGTTACCATAGCCTTGGCAACATCCAATGAAACGAATCTCGCAGGTATAGAAAGAATATTGGCATCGTTATGTTGTCTTGCCAATGTTGCAATTTCTTCAGTCCAGCACAAAGCTGCTCTTACACCAGCATGCTTATTTGCAGCAATACTCACTCCATTCGCTGAACCACAAAGCAATATTCCACGTGAATCACCTACAACATTTTCAGCCACCGTATGCGCATAGTCTGCATAATCACAACTGTCTGCAGATTCACATCCTTTATCTTCAATTTGAATTGAAGGAAATTCAGTATTCATCCATGTTTTCAAGGTTTCCTTCATTTCGAAACCTGCGTGATCAGACCCTATATAAAGCTTCATAAAATTTTAGATTTGTACAAACTTATTCCTTTCTTTTGTGTTTTGAATAACGTTGTGAATGGAAAGGTGAGACTTTTAACAACTTGCTCTTTTTTGTGTGTTTAACTTGTGAATAACTGTTCAAAACAAAATTTTAGATTTCATTTTAAAGTGACGCTTATACAGAATGAATTCCTATCAAAATTTAGTTCTCACTTTTTTGATTTTGTTATGAACGAAATTCTTCAACATAAAATAAGTTATTACCTACAACAGAATATGAACAAGGCTAAATTTTGATAACTATGTTCATTACCCTTAATGATATTCAAATTCAAAGAATTAAGGTATTTCAAATTGTTAAGAACATGTTACTTCAATGATAATAACGATAAATCCAAAGAAACGAGAAAGAACTTACTGACGGAATTAACAGCCCTATTACTATTACTATTTCCTTTTATAAAGAATATAATTAGATAATAGATGTTGGTGAAAACAAAGTTAGTCCCAAATACGTTTTGAAATGGAAATCATAACGAACTTTGAAAAATGAAATCAATCGGAATATTAATCACTTTTCTCTTGGCCGGACAACTAACCGTTTGGTCCCAGAAAGAGTTCAAGGTATTCTTTTACAACAATGGTCAGAAGAGCAGTGAAGGTTTCTTGGAACAAGGCAAGCCAAACGGTTATTGGAAGAATTATTACGAGAGCGGTATTCTCAAATCAGAGGGTAATCGTAAAGAGTTTCAGCTGGATTCCACATGGAAGTTTTTTAGGGTTGATGGTTCATTGCAGCAGTCTATCGAGTACAAAGAGAATTTGAAATTCGGATTGGAATGCTTCTACGATTCATTGGGAAGGATGGAAAGATCTATTTCCTACAAATCAGATGTCAAGGAAGGACCAGCGTCGGAATATTTTCAATCCGGCGCAAAAAAAATATTATTTAACTACACCAATAACCTGATAGAAGGAAAGTATTTCGAATACGCTGAGGACGGAAGAATCATTACGCGCCGCACCTACAAGAATGGATTAATTTATTCGGAAGAAAAGATTAATCGTTTCAACAAGAACGGACAACGGATTGGTTTATGGGTAGATTTAAGAGACAACGGAAGGTTGAAGGAAGAAGGAAATTACCTGAACGGATTGAAGGAAGGAACATTTAAGGTATACAACAAGCAAGGAGAATTTTGGAAGTTTGAATTTTATGAATTAGGCGTTTTAAAGGAGAATGCTGAAGAAACGGAATTTGTTAAAATTGAAAAGTTTTACGATTCGAAGGGAAGGGTAATTGAACGAGGTGGAACCAAGAATGGTTTGAAGCATGGAATTTTTCAAACGCTAGATTCCACGGGAAACATTATTTTCTCACGATTGTATTTGAACGATCTGAAGCAAGCTGAGGGTAAGTATGATTCACTGAATCGGGAAATTGGGGAATGGAAATATTTCTATCCATCGGGTTCAGTTCGATCAGTAGGGAGTTTTTCAAATGGAAAGAAAGTGGGTGATTGGAAGTTCTATTTCGAAAATGGAAAACTGGAACAATCTGGGAAGTATGAGAATAATTTGGTAGTTGGAAAATGGATGTGGTATTATTCTTCTGGAATTGTGTTAAGAGAGGAATACTACAGGAAGGGAAAGTTAGACGGACATTACACGGAAAATGACAGTATAGGAAACGTAGTTTTAGAGGGAGATTTTGCAGACGGTTTGAAGCAGGGTAAGTGGATTCGTTTTATCAATGACCACAAAGAGGAAGGAGATTATGTAGACGATGAACGCAATGGACTTTGGGTATTCTCCCACTCAAACGGAAACAAAATGTACGAGGGTAATTTTGAGTTAGGGGTAGCTGTTGGAAAACATGAATATTTTTATTCGAACGGAAAACCTGAAATGCGCGGTACATATGCTGGCGGGGAGTTAGACGGCGATTGGATGTATTTCGATGAAGATGGAAATTACATCAACACCGTAACTTACCAAGGAGGTAAACTCTACAAGGTTGATGGTATCAAGCTAAAGCAAAAGAAGTAGTTTGTTTCACATGAAATTATCTTCCTATGTGAATCAACAGGATTGAAATATCCGAAGGGTTTACCCCGCTAATTCTGCTTGCTTGTCCGACAGTAGCAGGACGAATCTTCGAAAGTTTCTGTCTTGCTTCAATACTCATAGAAGTCAACTTCAGGTAATCGAATTCAGGAGAAAGTTGAATATGGTCCAGTCTTGTTAACTTATCTGCCATATCCTTCTCTCGCTGTAAATAACCTGCGTATTTCACACTTATCTCTACTGCGGCAACTACTTCCACCCTATCCTCACCTAAAGTTGAAATTTGAGCCTCTAAATCACTATTTACCGAAATAATATCTTCCAAAGAGATTTGTGGCCTGCTGAGCAATGTAATCAGCTTCATTTTTTGTTCAATTGGTGCGCTTCCTTTTTCCTCTAGGAGTCCATTGATTTCTTCAGGGGATGTAGAAGTTTTTTCTATTGACTTCATCACTGTCTTAATGTTTGCTCGCTTCTTTTCTAGAAGGTCCATTCGTTCGTCGGTAGCCAAACCTATTGCATGTGAAAGCGGAGTTAGACGTTCGTCTGCATTATCTTGTCTGAGTAATGTTCGGTATTCCGCTCGGCTCGTGAACATGCGGTAAGGTTCGTCAGTGCTTTTGGTAATGAGATCATCAATTAAAACTCCGATGTAAGCCTCGTTTCGTTGAAGAGTAAATGGAGCTTTTTCTTGTACAAAAAGACCGGCATTAATACCCGCTACAATTCCTTGTCCCGCTGCTTCTTCATACCCTGTTGTTCCATTGATTTGTCCGGCGAAGAACAACCCAGCAACATCCTTACTTTCCAAAGTTGGTTTGAGTTGATCTGGTGGAAAATAATCGTATTCGATGGCGTAACCAGGTCGGAACATTTTAGCGTTTTCAAATCCTGGAATTAGATTCAACGCCTTTTGTTGAACCTCTTC
>JANQWV010000069.1:64541-126718 GCA_030729695.1 Flavobacteriales bacterium
CGTTGTTTGGTTATTTTCGGTTGATGAATAAACGAGAATCTTTGCGGGTTTACATCACCGTCTTGCACTTCCATTTTAGAGTAATCCAGTGATCTTCCGTCAATTCTTGGTGGTGTTCCGGTTTTCATTCTTCCTGCTCTGAAACCCAATGAAACCAATTGTTCTGTGATTCCGTGCGAAGCTTTTTCACCGATTCTACCACCACCAAATTGCTTTTCACCAATGTGGATGACTCCGTTCAGAAACGTTCCACTGGTAATCACCACTGCATCGCACGTGAATTCTATGCCTAGCGCGGTTTTCACGCCCTTCACGCGGTTATTTTTAATAATAATCTCGTTTACCGAGTCTTGCCAAAAATCAACGTTAGGTGTTTGCTCCAACGCGTTGCGCCACTCTTCAGCAAAGAGCATACGATCGTTCTGTGTGCGTGGACTCCACATAGCTGGACCCTTACTTAAATTAAGCATGCGGTACTGTATTGCAGATAGGTCTGAGACTATCCCACTGTAACCACCGAGCGCATCTATCTCTCTGATTATTTGACCTTTAGCTACTCCACCCATGGCTGGATTACAGGACATTTGCCCTATTTTATTCATATCCATTGTGATGAGTAAAACGCTATTTTTTAGGTTAGCAGCAGCAGCAGCAGCTTCATTTCCCGCATGCCCAGCACCAACAACGACGACGTTATAATGTTTTTTCATTTTATCGAATGTTTCACGTGAAACGTATTTTATCACCTATTTGGCTTATTGAATTATTGAGCGAATTTAGTTAAAAAGAGTGAGATACACAAATCTTCATTTTCAGTCATTTCCTTTTTCTTTTTTGGACTTTTATCTTGAAAACCAATGAGATGAAGAACACCGTGTGCAAGAATACGAAGAAGTTCTGCATTGTATTCTACATTGTGATAAGTAGCGTTTTCCCCCACGCGTTCCACGCTTATGAAGATATCACCAGACACAATTTCACCTTCGCAATAATCGAACGTGATGATATCTGTGTAATAATCGTGCTGGAGGAAATTCTGGTTTACTTCTAATATTTTTTCATCGGAGCAGAAGATGAAAGCTAATTCACCGACTTTTTTGCCGTGACTTGAGACAAATTCTTTAATCCAGGCCTTTAAAAGACGTTTTGAAGGTGTTTTAGTGTTAACACCTTCGCTATGGAATGAAATGTTATTCATGGCCACGAAAATGCCCTTGTTTTTTGATCACAATACATTGTTACACCAAACTTGACGAACAAGCGGTGGTTAACAATTCAAAAACTTAGAAATATTCAAGGTTGAATTGTGCTGCAATTTTGAAAGACATTAAACGAACTATGAGAAAGATTCAAGTGATTTTATCCCTGGCGCTAATAGTAGCTATAGGATTTGTGGGCTGTGTGCCTCAAAGAAAATTTGTTGAAATGAAAACAGCGAAAGATGAGTCTGACGTTGAGAACAAAGAACTGCAAAAGCAACTCGACAATGTTAGCGCAACAACGAAAGAGCAAGGTGCTACTATTGAAACTTTAACCAAGTCAGTTAGCAAGTTGAATGAAGACACCACGCTGTACGGTAAAGAATACCGTAGACTGCGTGTGATGTACGATAAAGTGAACGAGTTGAACAACGAACTTTTATCGAAAAACGAAAAGTTGTATAACAACTCATTAGAAGAAAACAAAAAATTGCTTCGCGATTTGGAACGCGCAAAAGAGGCGCTTCAGGTGAAAGAAGACTCGCTTTACAAACTTGAGAAATCTGTTAAAGAAAAACAATTAGCGTTATCGAAGGCGCAGAAAGATTTGTTTGAAAGAGAGGTTAAGATTAAAGAACTTGATTCTTTGTTGCAAGCGCAGCGGAGTGCCAGTGAGTTGTTAAAAGCAAAGTTGGAAGCAGCATTGTTGAACTACAAGAACAAAGGAATTACGGTTCGTGAAGAGAACGGAAAAGTATACGTGAGCATGGAAGCGCAATTATTATTTCCTTCAGGAAAAACAGACATCAATGCAGATGGAAAATCTGCAATCATACAACTCGCAAAAATTATTCAAGACGAAAAAGATTTGAATATTATTGTTGAAGGTCATACCGATACTGATAAGATTAGTTCCGGAGGGTCTATACCAAGAGACAACTGGGAGTTGAGTGTATTGCGTTCAACAGAGGTAATCAAATTAATTACTGCGAATAGCAGCATTGATCCCTCACAATTATCTGCATCTGGAAGAAGTGAATATCACCCATTGGATGTGAACGATAAAGCAAGAAACAGAAGGATTGAAATTATCTTAGAGCCAAATCTAAAAGAGCTTTATAAAATCATCAAATAGACTAAAAGGCAATTAAAAATATAGGGGGCTTCGGCCCCCTTTTTAGTTCTCTGAATTTAACGTAATCTATTGATTTTTCGAGAGTCGTGCGATTATGAACTGAATGTTGTTGAAATGTTAAATCAAATTGATTAGTATCAGTTCAACTTCCGCATAAGTTTGACAAAATCAAACTTTTTTATTATGAAAAAAATCTTTTTGTTTTGCGCTTCTGTAGCGCTAGTGGGTACAATGAATGCTCAGTTAACAAATAAAAAAGGAGCTCAAATTCTTCCAGAAACCGGAGATTGGGCTATTTCAGTGAAAGCTGATCCTTTTATTAGCTTTGCTTCCAAACTTGTTACTGGTTTTACGAGCGGAGCTGACGCCGGCTCTTTAACGTTCAATCAATACCAGGAAGATAACACGTTAGTGTTTAAGAAATTTACTTCTAACACTACGGCCGATCGTTTTATCGCAAACTTTGGACACACAAGCAACACATCAATTAATTCTGTTGCCGAATTGGATGAAAATGGAGCTGCAATAGCCGATGCGTTTGTAGACGACAAATCACGAGTTAGAACAACTCATATTGGATTGGGCTACGGTAAAGAATTTAGAAAAGGCACAAGCAGACTGCAAGGGTATTATGGTGCCGACGCAATGATTTATCTCGAGGGTGGGTCAACAACCAAATCTTACGGGAACGATATTGTAAGAACTCAAGATGCAGCGCGCTTATTAAAATCGAAGCAAGGTCTTACACTTGGTGTAGGAGCGCGCGGATTTCTTGGTGCGGAGTATTTCTTTGCTCCAAAGATGTCAGTAGGAGCTGAGTTTGGATACGGCGCATGCATCTACACTCAAGGTGCAGGAAATTCTAAAAACGAAACTTGGAATTCCACAGATGGCCCAGGAGAGAGTGAAACAAATGGCACATCGAGAAGCTTAGGTTTTTCAATGGGATTTGATCAAGAGGTTGATTCAAACACGCCATTTTCTCATGTGGTTGGAAGCGGCGTTGCTTCATTAAAGTTGAATTTGTTCTTTTAAAAAAGGCAGTAGAATATTGAAAAGGGCCTCGAAAGAGGCCCTTTTTAGTTTATTCGGAATAAGAGAAGCTTTACTCTACCGTAACACTCTTCGCCAAATTCCTTGGTTGGTCTACGTTACAGCCGCGCATGATGGCAACGTGATACGAGAACAACTGCAATGGAATGACAGAAACAATAGGAACTAAACTATCGTCTGTACGAGGAATTTCAATCACGTGATCGGCCATGCCTTTCACAGTTTTATCTCCTTCGGTTACGATTGCTATGATTTGCCCTTTGCGCGCTTTTACTTCTTGAATGTTACTTACAACTTTCTCATAAGAGGCACCTTCAGTTGCAATGACAATCACAGGCATGTTTTCATCAATCAACGCAATAGGTCCATGCTTCATTTCAGCAGCCGGATATCCTTCAGCATGAATATAAGAAATCTCTTTCAGCTTCAAAGCGCCCTCCAGAGCCACCGGGAAACTGTAACCTCTTCCAAGGTACAGTGCGTTCGCGCAATGCTGATATTTAGCCGCTATGGACTCGGTAATGGCATTTGTCTTCAACACTTGTTCAACCTTTAACGGAAGAGATCCCAATTCAGCCATTAAACGAGTAGTTCTTTCGTTGGAAATAACGCCGCGCTTTTGTGCTACAGCCAAGGCTATTTGATAAAGAACAACAACCTGAGCCGTGAATGCTTTGGTTGAAGCAACACCGATTTCCGGTCCTGCGTGCGTATAAGCGCCGCAATGCGTAGCACGAGAAATTGAACTTCCAACGACATTACATACCCCGAAAATTAATGCGCCACGCTCTTTCGCTAATTCAATAGCAGCAAGTGTATCTGCTGTTTCTCCTGATTGAGAAATTGCAATGACAATATCCGATGGATAGATAATCGGATTTCTATATCTGAACTCGCTTGCGTATTCTACTTCAACAGGAATACGCGCGAAGTCTTCGAATAAATATTCTGCAACAAGACCCGCGTGCCATGAGGTTCCGCAAGCCACAATTAAAATACGTTGTGCTGTTTTCCAACGCTCTTCGTGCTCATCTATTCCGCTCATCTTAATGAGTCCGGTTTTCAAATTCACACGTCCGCGAATAGAGTCCTCAATGCTGCGAGGCTGCTCGTGAATTTCCTTCAACATGAAAGAATCGTATCCGCCTTTTTCAATAGCCTCAAGCTTTAATTCTAACGCTTGAATGTATGGGACTTGACTTTGGTTTTCAATGTTAACAATGGTCAAACCAGTAGTGCGATCCACACGCGCAACCTCTTCATCGTTTAAGTAAACAACATTCTTGGTGTACTCGATAATTGGCGTAGCATCACTCGCAATGTAGAAGTCGTCGTTCGATCCAATACCAATAACCAATGGGCTTGATTTCTTCGCAACGATGAGTTGATCGGCATTTGTTTTATCCAATACAACAATCGCGTATGCACCATGTACTTCCGAAAGAGCCATGCGAACCGCTTCAAATAGACTTACCTTTTCTGCGTTGCGAACGTCTTCAATTAAGTGAACCAAAACCTCAGTGTCGGTGTCGCTTAAAAACACGTGACCGCGGTTCATTAACTCTTGTTTAATGGACGCGTAATTTTCTATAATTCCGTTGTGAATAAGCGCAATTGAACCGTCACCACTGCAATGAGGGTGAGCGTTTACGTCGTTCGGAACACCGTGTGTTGCCCAACGCGTATGACCAATTCCAATGTGTGAAAGTGGTTTAATTGGACCCACGACATTTTCTAAGTCAACAACTTTTCCCTTACATTTTTTAACAATAATCTCTCCGTTCTCAATGTAAGCCATACCGGCGCTGTCATATCCACGATATTCTAAACGGCTAAGACCTTTAATTACCTTTTCGTAAACTGGTTCGTTACCTAAATAGCCAACAATTCCACACATAAGAAATTTTTTTAGTTTGAATATGTAATGATCAAGCGCGTGTTTTCGCTTGAAATATTTGAAAAATCAGGACCGTGAAGAACGGTGCGGTTCACAGATACGCCAGCCGCTCCCGAAACAATAAATAGTGGAGCGTTCTCTAAATCTCCAGAAATTACTTTTTGAACATATTGCGTAATGTTCAGACGATATCTTTTGTTTGACTCTTCCACACCACCGCCAATGTTTCCGCTGAACTGATCGGGAAGCGCAACTAAAGTTCCTTCGCTGTTCTGATAAAAGACGAAAATTTGTGAAGCAGGAGCATAGCGAGAATCAGGCTCGTAAGGAATAACTAACTCTGCCTTATTAACGATTCTACCTTCACTCATTTGAAGATCTAAAAGATTAGGTAATACCAATTTCGTTTTTGTTCCTGCCCCAGCTTGCAAATACATCATGGCCTGATTCGCAATCGTGTCTGTTGTAACAAGTGCTTGTAATTCAGGCTGAGTGGCATATTGATAAAAGTGCTGAAGTTGCGAATATCTTCCGCAATCAGAGGTAACAGGAAATTCATAAAAAGTGGTGTCCGCCAATCCGCCATTGTCGAAGCGATAGTAAACCGTGATTTTACTGTTGATGTTGGTTAGATCTAGCGCAACTACCCCCATTGGATAAGAACCCGCTTCAACTTTTAACCCTTTAAAATACGCTTGAAAATTTTCATCCGATTCCAAAACCGTTGGGTCTGCAGGCTGCATAAGCCTTGTTCCCAAAGCTGTTTTTAACGGAATGCGCAATTGAGGTGAAAGAGAATCTTCGGTTCCAAACAAGTATGTTTTTGGTTTGAATTGAAATGTTTGAAAAGGATTAGCTAATAAATTTTCGTTCAATACCGGTGCATTGTAAGAACTATTGAACCCTTCGCTTTTTGGTAAATCGTCGCTAAGTTCTCTCACCGATAAATAACCTTCGCCCAACGAACCGTATGAATACCCCGTGTAGGCAACAGAGAAAATAACAGAGTCGACTTCAAAGGTTTCTGGAAAAGTGGGATTAGCTCCTGATAGAACGAACTGCGTTGCAAAACTAGCAAGTGTTCTTCCGAAAGTTTCTTCGGTATATGAACCCAACAAACAGGCTGAAAGCTCATCGGTAGAAAGCGTGTCTTCGCGAACGATGTAACTGAAAATACTAGCTGTATCTGTTTGATTGGCGTACAACACATCTTCTTGCGGAAGAAGTCCATCTGCCTGCAAATCCGTTGGTTTGTCACATGCGCTGAAACCAATCAATGAAACCGCGCAAAGCAAGAAGAGGGCTTTCCTCATGTGTTTAGTCAATCAAAATTGGTTTTGCCGCGTGAACAGTATCGAAAAACTCATCGATTGCTCCGTGGAAATCTTCACACTCATAAGCTTTAAGAACAGGAACACTCAAGGTGTTTACTTCTTCCATAAGCTTAGGATTAATGTCAGCATCATGAATAACCACACCGTCTGCATGAGCAAGTGCAACTTTCATAAGATTCACATAATTCGAAGTAGAAAGGTCGCCAAGGTATTGTTGTCCCACTTGGTCGAACTGAACTTTTTTAGAAAGTCCTTTGTCGATAGATCCTGCGAAATCGTCTTTGTAAAGTGAGATGACGATTTTACTTTCTGCAAAGTGCGGATCTCCGGCAAATACATGCTTAACGTAAAGTGGCATTAAAGCAGAGAACCATCCGTGACAATGCACGATATCAGGAGCCCAGCCTAATTTTTTAACAGTTTCAAGCACACCTTTCGAAAAGAAAATCATGCGCTCGCCATTGTCAGAAAATGGTTTTCCAGCCTCGTCATGCAAATATGCTTTACGATGGAAAAACTCTTCGTTATCGATGAAGTAAACCTGCAAACGAATTTGAGGAATGCTCGCAACTTTAATAATAAGTGGATGATCAGTGTCGTCTACAATTAAGTTCATTCCAGACAAACGAATAACCTCATGAAGTTGGTGTCTGCGCTCGTTAATCTTTCCAAACCGCGGCATGAAAATGCGCGTTTCCTTGCCTCTTTCGTGCATGGCTTGTGGAATTTGACGAGCGTGATTCGCTATTGTAGATTCCGGAGTGAAGGGGAAAATTTCTTGACTTACAAAAAGAACTTTTGTTTTTTGCATAGAGATGTTTAGGTTTGCCTGAATTCAGTTTGCAAAGATATTATAAATCTTTTTTGAATTTTGCAACTTTTTGGCCTTAAAATACTGAAATGAAGGGAACTTCGTGCGAAATAGCTGTTTTACAGCATGTTGATGAGATGATGGCGTTTAGCACGAAGTGCAGAAACGAAGGCCGAACAATAGGGTTTGTTCCCACAATGGGTGCCTTACACGAGGGTCATTTGTCTCTGATTGCTAAAGCCAAGGCTGAATGCGATGTCGTTATCTGTTCCATTTTTGTTAACCCTACGCAGTTTAACGACCCCAAGGACCTGCTCCTATATCCGAGAACCGAAGATGCTGATATTGAATTATTAAAAAGCGCCGGATGTGATTTGGTTTTTGTTCCGTCGGTCGCTGGCATGTATCCTGCAGGACAAGAAGTTCAAGATTATGATTTCGGAACCCTGACCTCGGAGTGGGAAGGACAGTATAGACCCGGTCATTTCAATGGCGTAATTACGATAGTCAAGCGTTTATTCGAAATTGTTCTTCCACATAAATCATTTTTTGGGAAGAAGGATTTTCAACAGTTTTCCGTCATTCGAGAGTGGGTGAAGCGTTTTGAAGTTGATGTGGAAATTGTGGGTTGTGATACCGTAAGAGCTTCAAGCGGATTGGCATTAAGCTCAAGAAACAAAAGACTTTCAAACGAACAAGTAATCCTTGCTACAGCTTTTTCAAAAGCGCTTATATTTCTTCAAGAGAATAAACAAATCAACGATGTGAAGGCGCTGATCGAAGAGGCGTCGGAATTATTTATTGAAAAAGAACAAATTCAACTTCAATATTTCACCATAGCAAATTCTGAAACCTTGGAGCCGTTAGAAAACATTAGTGATGTAAAACACCAGGTAGCCTTAATCGCCGGTTTTATAGGCGGTGTAAGATTAATAGATGAGTTGGAACTGAACTAAGCATTCTCTTCTTCTGGATTGTAATTTTTTTCTTCCCAACGATTCACAGCTACCGCAGCCACGGCGTTTCCTATGACATTGGTAGCAGATCTTCCCATGTCGAGAACATGGTCTACACCTAAGAGCAGAAGCAAACCAGCCTCGGGAATTCCGAAAGTGGCGAGGGTACCCGCAATAACGACGAGCGAAGCGCGAGGAACGCCAGCAATTCCCTTACTGGTTATCATTAACGTGAGTAGCATCGCAGCCTGATCTCCCCAACTTAAATCAATGCCGTAACTCTGCGCAATGAATAAACTTGCGAAGGTCATGTACATCATGCTTCCATCTAAATTGAAACTATACCCGAGCGGTAGCACAAAACTGACAATTCGATTTCTACAGCCGAATCGCTCGAGTTCTTCTAACAATTTTGGGTAAGCGGCTTCGCTAGAAGCGGTTGAAAAAGCTAGAAGCAAAGGAGATTTTATGCGCGCAATCAACTGTTTCACGCGCTTTCCAACAATAAGAAAAGCGACAAACATTAAGATTATCCAGAGTAAAAATAACCCGCTGTAAAACTCGCCAATAAATAGCGCGTAGGATGAGAGAACTCCGATTCCCTTTTTCGCAACAACGGAAGCCATTGCAGCAAATACCGCGAAGGGCGCGACATACATAACCATAGATGTTATTCGAAGCATGACGTGACCAAGGGCGTCCATGGCTTTCACAATGATCTCCCCCTTCTTTCCAAGGGCAGCGGTTGCAGTTCCGAAGAACAATGCGAAGATGACAATCTGAAGAATTTCATTCGTTGCCATGGATTCAATAACACTTGAAGGGACAATGTGCACCACAAATCCTTTGAGTGTTAATGCCGCCTTATCAATTCCAGATTCCATGGCTTCCGGAGGAAGAGGAACTTGAAGAGACTTACCAGGCTGATATAAATTCACCAAAAGTGCACCCAATAACAGAGAAATGAAAGAGGCTGAGACAAACCAAAGCATGGTTTTTCCACCAATACGCCCAACCGTTTTCATATCTCCCAATTTCGCAACTCCCGCAACCAGCGTGGCAAGCACGAGCGGAGCAATGATCATTTTAATGAGGCGAAGAAAGATGTCTGTGAAGATGGAGAGTATCTCAAGAATTTTTTTGAGCGTTGCGTTCTGTGATTCAGAAACGTCGACACTTTTTTGATACTTCGAAATATCAGTAGATGCGCTTTTTGCCTTGTTGATACAGGCCAAGGCAGCGGCATATTTTTCATCTTCTGAAATTGAATCGTTGGCTAGAACAGAAGAAAGTTCAGAAGATGCAGGTATTTGCTCAGCAGAAAGGTCCTTAGCCAAAAGTTCTAATGCTTCTTTTTTTGTTTTTTGTGCTGGGGCGGGATAAGAAACATTTAGCGCATAACCGACACCAATTCCAATAAACAAAGCAATGAATATCCACGTGGAAAGACCTCCGAATTTTTTCATACAAGAAAATTTTTCCGAAGATAGCGCCTAAGCTTACAATTCTTCTTGGAGCTGATGAAGAATTTTTTTCTCAATTGAATTAGTCATACCAGGTAGACCAACTCCCAATTTGTTGTGACAACGAACCTCAACTTCAACATTATCCCCGAGCTCTGTGATACGAATAACACAAGTTCTCCCCAGCGCGAAAAAGCGTATACCCTGTTGAGCATAGATGAACCCCTTTCTATCGTTTATATCGCGAATGTAAAAACGCTCACGATGCAGAAGATCGGTGAGTGCATTTATTACCGCGTGTTTAGTGCAATGAAAATTTCCTTTATGCAAAACAAAGGGGGGTTAGGTTAGGTTAGCATGCTAAAATTATGACCTAACTCCCTTCAAACCAAAAGGTTTAGAAAAAACAAAGATTTAATATGCTACGCATTTACTTTTTTTCTCGAGCGGCGTCTCTGAATGACTTTGTATCAATGATTACATACCCTCCGGTGCTGTCGCCATACTTGGCTGGAACCCCTCCAGTGTATACTGTTATGTTATTTATTCCACTTGAAGGAATATTCAACGGACTCCCATAGATCTTCACCCCGTCTATGTAGTAAACAATACTACCAGAGCGGCTTCCACGAAAATAAAGTTCTTCTCCGCGATCGCTGGTTTTAATGTCACTAGACATAGAAGACAGAATAGCCTTCAAAGACCCGCCATTTGCAGCAGCGTTATCTTTCAGCTCCTTCGCGCCTAGAGAGATTGCAGTGCCACCATTAATATCGATAAGTGGTTTTTCGGCACGAATGATAAGCGGTCCGCCTGTTCCATAGGTAGCTGTGGTTAATGTGTAATCAGATAGTTTTCGAATCTGATCTGACTTAACTTGAACATCATTCACCTGTAACTGGCCGTACCCAATAAGGTCGTAGAATAGCGTATATGTTCCTGGCTCAACACCGTTGATTCGGTAAACACCTCTTTCGTCGGTTGCTGCTCCCACAACAATACCGTTGTTCTCTGCACGTACAATTACGCCTGCAATAGGCCTGTTGTTTTCGTCGATGATTTTTCCGAAGATTTCACCGTGTGATTGAGCTGCCATTCCTAAGGAAAGAAGCAAGCTCGCGAGTAGTGTAATTGTTTTCATATTCGTTATTTTTCTCTAAGCTACTTTTTTTATTTCCTTGATTTTTTCAAAGAAATTCGAAAAATTACCATTCAAAACACAGAAATGATTTTAATTCTTTCCAACATTCGCGAAGCATAGACTATCTTCGCCGCAAATTATTTTTCACTCCATGAGTGACGCTATCAAACACGAATGCGGAATCGCATTTTTAAGACTGAAGAAACCTCTTCAGCATTACACCGATAAATACGGAACTGCTTTTTACGGACTAAATAAAATGTATCTCCTCATGGAGAAAGAGCATAACCGAGGCCAAGATGGCGCTGGTTTAGCGAACATTAAGTTAGATCCAGAACCAGGCAAAAAGTACATTTCTCGTATTCGAAGTAACGATGCTCAGCCCGTTCGTGAAGTGTTCGCGAAAGTGATGAATCGCTTTGCTGAAATGGCAAAGAAGAATCCAGATAAATTAAAAAATGCGCAACATCTAAAAAACAATTTTGCTTTTACCGGCGAAGTGTTTTTAGGTCACTTGAGATACGGAACATACGGCGGAAATAGCATTGAAAACTGTCACCCGTTTCTTCGTCAAAACAACTGGATGACCCGCAACCTCGTGCTTGCAGGGAATTTCAACCTAACCAACGTAGACGAATTGTTTGGCTTGTTGGTTGAATTGGGACAGCATCCGAAAGAACGCACCGACACGGTAACAGTGATGGAAAAAATTGGCCACTTCCTCGATGAAGAAAACCAAGTTCTTTTCAATCAGTATAATCAACAAGGGTATTCTAATCAACAGATTTCTGAGTTAATAGCGAAGAATATAGACATTCAGCGCGTGTTGCAACGCGCAAGCAAGGATTGGGACGGAGGATTTGCGATGGTGGGAATGTTGGGTCACGGCGATGCGTTTGTATACCGCGATCCAAACGGAATTCGTCCTGCATTTTATTACGAAGACGATGAGGTTTGTGTTGTTGCAAGCGAGCGTCCGCCGATTCAAAGTGCGTTTAACGTTCCGCTTGATCAAATCAAAGAAATTCCTGCTGGTTGCGCATACGTTGTGAAGAAGGACGGAAGTTCTTCCATGAAGGAAATAAAGCCTTCTACTGCTTTGACACCCTGCTCGTTTGAGCGTATTTATTTTTCAAGAGGAAACGACGCGTCTATTTACCAAGAGCGTCAAGATCTTGGAAAGAATATCGTTCCGCGCGTTTTGCAAGAAGTGAATTATGACTTGGAAAACACGGTCTTTTCTTTCATTCCTAACACAGCGGAAACGGCGTTTTACGGAATGATTAAGGCGTTGGAAGATCATTTGAACGATGTTAAGATTGAAAAACTAACATCGGGTTCATGGTCGAATGAAGAAATAGAAGCCATTGTTCGCAAGCGAGCTCGCATTGAAAAAATTGCGATCAAAGATGTGAAAATGCGCACCTTTATTACACAAGATTCTGCACGTGATGAAATGGTTTCGCATGTGTATGATGTAACGCACGGCACTGTAAAACCTGGCGTTGACACCCTTGTGGTTATAGACGATTCAATTGTTCGCGGAACAACGTTGAAGAAGTCTATCATTAAAATGTTAGACCGATTAGAGCCTAAAAGAATCATTATTGTTTCTTCGGCACCGCAAATTCGTTACCCCGATTGCTACGGTATTGATATGGCGAAAATGGGCGATTTCATTGCTTTTCAGGCAATAGTTGCTTTATTGAAGCGTGACGGTAAGGAGGGAATTCTTGATGTTGTTTACAAGAAGTGTAAAGACCAAGAAAGTGTTCCAAAAGAACAAGTAAGAAACTATGTGAAGGAAGTCTACGAAGCGTATACGCAAGAGGAAATTTCTGAAATGGTAGCGAAGTTGGTTACTCCTGAAGGCACGAAAGCCAAGGTGAGTGTGCTTTTCCAAACCATAGAAGGACTTCACAATGCTTGTCCGAACAACCAAGGCGATTGGTATTTCTCTGGAAACTATCCAACACCTGGCGGAAATAAAGTGGTGAACAAAGCCTTCATCAATTACATGGAAGGCCGCACAGAGCGCGCTTACTAGAGGGCTAACCCCATTCTGATATAAGAGAGCATATCTACGGGCATTTGGTTTATTCGCTCTTTCGATTGTTGGTGACCAATGCGCACAACAACCATATTTTTCTCGGGAATAATCACAATGTATTGTCCGCGCATTCCGCGCGCAGACTTGAACTTCACGCCGTCTACTTCGCCCATCCACCAATGCAAACCGTACCAATGACAGACAGAATTTTTTCCGTCTTGAATGGTCCACGGTTCAAACGATTGTGCTAAGTAGGTAGAGTCGATGATTTCTTGTCCGTTAACCTTTCCATGATGTAGAATGCATTGACCAAGCATTCCAAAGTCTTTCGCTGTTGCGTAAATGCCAGTGAATGGCTTTTCGAAACCGTTCTCGGTGTCGAGGTTCCAATAGGTAGGAGACGCCGCACCAATTTTCGTCCAAATTTTCTCTTCGAAGTAGTTCGATATTTTCTTCTGTGTTGCTGCTTCAAGCGCCATTCCCAGCAAAACGGTATTTCCACCTTCGTAGGACCAATACGAGCCTGGTGTTTGCTCCACTTTGAAAGGTGTTGTGATGGCTTTTAAACCAGAATGGTAATAGGCCTTCGCCATGTAGCCAAAAGGGCTGCTATAGCTCTCTCCGAAAGGAATGCCACTGCTCATGTGAAGCAGTTGTTCCAAGGTGACATCGTTTCCGCTCCAAGGAATGTATTTTGAAATGGGATCTTGCAGCGATGAAATTTTTCCGTCTTCAAGGGCGCAGCCGATAAGCAGAGAAATTACGCTTTTCGCCATGGAGAAAGAATTCCAATGTGTTGAATCTGCACCGTAGCTGCCGTACCATTCTGAAACAAGCGTATCGTTTTTAAAAACTAAAAAGGCTTCAGACTCTGTTGAGTTGAGAAACGCAACGTTTTCATTCGATAAGACTTTTAATTTGGCAGGAAGATTAATAGCCTCACCGCGGTTTATTTTTCTTGTGTCGAAGAAAGATTGGTCGTCAATGTCGGGTTTGATCTTCCCGTGCAAATAGGTGCAATAAATACCACGAGCTAAATAGCCATTACCCGTGAAGTAAAGTATTCCAATAAGAAGCCCAATTGAACCGAAAACAATGAGAACAATTTTTAGGGCTTTTTTCATGGGGTTTATTTAAGTACAACCTCTGATTTTCCAATTAGATTTCCACCTTCATAAATCTCTAAACGGTAAGAACCTTTATCGAGAGTTGAAGTTGGAGTGAAGTAAATACTTACGTCGGTATCTTGACCTTGGTAATCGATTTCACGTGAAGCTCCAAACGTGTCGGTCTGACCGGTTGCCGTAAAGCTTCCGCCGCCTTTGCCTGTTAAGGTATTTCCGTTTGGCCCAATGACTTTAAGGTAAAGTGTTTTTCTACCTGGTTTTACAATTCTGTTTTCACGCAGGGTGAAAGACGTTTTGATCATTGAAGATTTTCTTGCTTGTTCGGTCACTGCTTCAGCGCCGCTGTTTCTTGCAAAAACCCCCGTTGAGTAGAATCCGCCGGTTGACAATATTGAACCCGCTTTCACGATTTCTTTGGTTGAATTCAAATCAGTCTCTAAGGTTTTGCTTCTATTTTCTGCAGCCGCAGCCTGTTGTTTAGCTTGTTGTCCTTCAGCAAACAGACGGTCATTGTCGCGTTGAAGCGAATCAATTTCATGCAAATATCCCTTCATGATGTTGCGTAAGGTTTGCGTTTCGGCGAGAAGTTTTTTGATGTCGTAGTCTTTGTTTTTCGCGCGCTTCAACAACCCTTCGATTTGCGTGCGTTGCGCTTCAATTTGCGCCATCATTTCTGTGTTGTCTGTTGTTAGCGTATCGTACATCATTTTCATGTTAGTCAATGAGTCTTCTGCTAATTTGTATAGCTCAATGATTTGCTCAGGCGTAGCGTTGGCCGCGTCCATAGCAAGTACGTTTAAAGCACCCATGCTATTTTCCAAAGTAACAATGCGGTCACGGCTTACTTTCACCCAGAAGGCAAGGCTTAGACATAGAGCGCCTAAAACGCTTATAACAATGATGGCAACTTTTTTATTCATAAAACAGGTTTTCAGCGAAAATACAATTATTTGCAACGAAGAGTATTGAAAAGATTCGGATTATTGAATAAAGAATGTATATTTGCCATCCGCAAGGGTCCTGTGGCCGAGCGGCTAGGCAGAGCTCTGCAAAAGCTCGTACAGCGGTTCGAATCCGCTCGGGACCTCAAAAACAAAACACCTCTTCGGAGGTGTTTTTTTATGCCGTTTCTTTTCGATTCAACAATCGAAAAATTCGCATCGATAGTTCGAAGAAGAGAATTTTGTTGTTCACGTTTTGGCCAACACTGCGGTGCGCCGCTTCTAATTCGAGCATGATGTCTTCAATGTTCAAGTGGTTGATGAAGGGCGAGAATTTTAGCGCGAAAGCTTTTTCACTTGAGGTGAAACGTGAAATGTTTTCAGAGGTATAATTCAACACTAGATTTTGTCGCATTTGATCAAGCGCATACAAGAGGAAGTGCTTCAAGTCTTCACGCGTTAACTCGGCCATTTTCTCTGACCAGGCGTGCAATGCAGGAATTTTCTTCGAATAACAATGACGCATCCATGTTTGGAATTGCATGGCCAAGAATTCGTTCGGATCGTTGTTGTCGCGAAGACGCAAAGCCACGTCCCAACTACCATCTGAATAGTGCGCAATGTCTGGAATTTTGTGATCGTCTACACCTAAATGCTTCAGTCCTGCAGAGATCGAAGCTTCGTCTATTTTCGGCACTTGAATCACTTGAACACGCGATAGAATTGTGTTCAATATATTTTCAGATGAATTGGCAACGAAGAAAAACAAGGTGTTTGCAGGAGGTTCTTCCACGATTTTCAAAAGCTTGTTTGCAACCCCTTCACCAATCATTTCCGCCATCCAAATGACCATAACTTTATATCCACCTTCGAACGATTTCAAAGAAAGTTTTCTTACAATATTTGCCGCTTCATGAACGGTGTAAATGAGGTTTTTGTTATCCTTCGATAATTCTCTCATCCAATCCTCTAGGCCGAAATAAGGCGACTGTAATAACCTATTTCTCCATTCCGTTCCATAGTCGTCCGAGTTAGTTTCTTTTGAATTTGGCTTAGTGAAATAAGGAAAACTGAAGTGAAGATCTGCAAATTGAAACGAACTGTTCTTTCTGCAAGTGGGACAAGTGCCGCATGAATCTTCGGGTGTAGCGTTAGGGCAATTTAAAAATTGCGCATAGGCTAGAGCAAGTGCGAGATTTCCTGAACCCTCCGGACCGAGAAACAGTTGGGCATGCGCAACACGGTCTTCCGATTTTGCTTTGCGCAAACGGTCAATCACGTCTTTCTGTCCAATGATATCTGCGAACTTCATTTCATTGCGAAGATAACAGAAGTTTAATCGAAAATTTCGTGAAACATTTCCAACGAATTCAACCGAATGGAAGTGTCTAGATGCGAGGAACAAAACCGGATAAGCTCTTCCAACAAGGACTTGCGCTGATCGCGATTTAATGGGCTTTGAACCTCATTTTCTATAGATGTTGAAATAAAAAGTTGAAGGGCCTTATGAAGCAGCGCTTCGTCGCTTCGCGTGTTCTCAAATGTTAGTTCGTATTCATCGCTCAAAAATCCCATTTCCATTGCGAATTGCGCAAGGAAGTGAATGGGAAGAGTGCCTGTTTTTTCAGATGAATCGAGTCGTTGAGTTGTTTTTTGAATAAGTTGATATACCTCTTCATTGACGTAGTGCTCGGGTAAACACCGGTAGAGAAATTCTGAAATGAAAAGAGCCACGGTAGATTTTTCAACTTGAAATGGAATGCTCGTATAGACTTCGCTCAGGCTCATGTCTTTCGCAATCTCTAGCTTTCCTTCTTGTTTTTTCCCAGAAAACTGAATGGCGTTCAGGGGTTGGAAGAAGGAGATGTTCTCGCCCTTCTTTCCTGTTCGAAATAAAAAGGTTTGAACACCATATTCTAAAGTGAACACATGCGCCAAACGAAGTGAATCTTTGAATTTTCGGCTTGAAAGCACGTATGCGTTTACTCGTTCTGTCATGTTTTTCCCCAATGAAATCGGGCCTTTCAAAAATAATTAAAAAAAACGTAACCTTTATTTAACACCTGGGGTAAAAGACTATGAATGCTGTAGAGAACATTCAAAAGTTTTACTCTCCCTAAAAAACAAAGAGTAGATTTTTTCAAATAGGTAAGGTATAGTTATTCATTCTTCTTTCATCTAGCATGAAAAAGAGTGATTCTAAAAAGGGGTCGTTTTGGGAGAGGCGGCCTCTTTTTTTTTAACTCTTCAACGAAACGTCTACTAAGAATTTCTTCCCAATTGTTTTCCTTCCCAACAACACGGGATACCTCATTCCCGATCTATTCGTAAACGAAATTTCAGATTGAATCTTTTTCTTGTGAATGAGTATCAGTGTTCTTACGCAATAGCGCTCTTCCGTTTGTCCGAAAGAATTCTTAATCGTGCGCTTTTGAAATTTATCGAAGTGCAGCACAACGGGTTTGCCAGATTCCCACTGAATGGTCACTTCCAATACTTCTTTTCCGTTAATTTCTTTCAAAGACCACGATTCGCAATGAACAGCGGTGCGAAAAGCACCCGTATCTATTTTGGCGCGCACATTAGCACCCCCCAATTGAGGAAGTTGAATAATGGTTTTACGACCAATGATGTCCATGACTAGCTTAAAAGTCTCTTCACTGTTTCAGAGATTGCTTTTCCGTCTGCCTTACCTGTTAATGCCTTCGAAGCAACACCCATTACTTTACCAAGATCGCTTGGAGAACTGGCTCCAACTTGCGCAATGAAGTTTTTGATTTCAGCTTCTAACTCTTCCGGAGTTAATTGAGCGGGCAAGTAAGCAGCAATAACATTTGCTTGCAATTGCTCTTCTTCCAAAAGATCTGGACGATTTTGAGTTCTGTAGATTTCAATAGACTCTTGACGTTGTTTGAAAAGCTTATTCAGAATTGCAACGGCTTTCGTATCGTCAACAGCGCCGTCTCCGCCGTCTTTAGTCATTTCAAGAAGAAGCTTGCTTTTAATATCTCTAAGAGCCATTAACTTATCCTTTTCTCCAGCTTTCATCGCTGTTTTTAAATCTTCGTTGATTCTTTCTTGTATTGACATGTGTTCAAATTTTAGTTCTGCAAGTTTAGTAATTTCTTCTTTATTAAAAGGCCGTTGGTGAAAAGTTTCAACTCCAGTGTTTAGAAAAGGAAATATCTTTGACCGAACGAACATTCGGTTATGGCAAAAGAAATTTCAAGAAGAGATAAGGTTGTAAATACGGCCTTAAAATTAATCTCAAACGGAGGCTTTCACGCTTCTCCAATGTCTGAATTAGCAAAGCTTTCAGGCGTTGCGGTAGGTACAATCTACCACCACTTTCCAAGCAAAGAAGACTTATTCGAAAGTCTTTATGTGGAAACATGCACAGAAGCTGCGCGTGCATTGCATGAGTCGCTTTCGGTAAAAGGGAAAGAAGTTCAGCGTTTAACACAAGCTTGGCTAGCTCTTTACGGATATTTTTCTACTGCACCGCTGCGTTATTTGGCGGTTATTCAATACCGCAACTCGCCGCAGTACAGCAAGAATAAGGAAATGGAAGATGCTTTTTCAGCATTGACTGCTCTGTTGAAGGAAGGACAGAAGTCCGGTAAATTCAAAAAAATGAATGTTGCTTTTCAGTTTGAACACGTTCTTTCAAGTGTGTTTGCAGTTGTTAGATTGAAGGCTGTAGAGAAGAAGAAAATTACCGATAAGGAAGTACGCGAAATGGCAGATGCCATTATTCAATCAATTCGCAAATAACAAAGAAAGAATCTATTCGAAAATCAAGTGAATTACCTATTAATTCACACTAATTTTGCAGCATGTCTTCAAAACAGAGAACAGTTAAAGCGCCAATCGTATTCAACGGAGTTGGCTTACATACCGGAGAACCAGTAAAACTTACTATTTGCCCGGCCCCGGAGAATCATGGGTACAAATTTCAACGTGTAGATTTAGAAGGCTCGCCAATTATTGACGCAGATTGCGATCGTGTAGTTGGAACCCAAAGAGGAACAACATTGGAGCAAAACGGTGCGCGTGTTCATACAACTGAACACGTTCTAGCAGCGCTTTATGGAAGTCGCGTTGACAATGCACTTCTTCAGATTACCGGTCCAGAAATTCCAATTATGGACGGAAGTGCGTGGCCTTTCGTAGAGGCGATAGAAGCAGGCGGTTATGAAGAGCAAAACGCAGATAGAAAGTACATAGTATTAGATGAGAACATAACATTTGAAGACGCTGAGAAAGGTGTTGAAATGCTGGCCGTTCCGACGAATGGCGGAGAGTACAGAGTCACTGTAATGGTTGATTATAACTCGCCGATATTGGGAACGCAGCACGCTAACATGTATCATTTGGATCAATTCTCAAGCGAAATTTCAAAATGTAGAACCTTTGTTTTTTTGAGAGAACTGGAGCTTCTTGCGAAAAACGGTTTAATTAAAGGTGGAAGTCTCGACAACGCCATTGTAATGGTAGATAAAGATTACACCGAGCAACAAATCAAAGATATTTTGAAAGAGTTGGGCCGTGAAGAAATTGATGTGAAGGTGGAAGGAATTGGTGTGTTGAACACGATTAAACTTCAGTATGAAAACGAGCCTGCTCGACACAAATTGCTCGACATTGTTGGTGATTTAGCATTAACAGGGAAGTTTTTGCGTGGACATATTTTGGCGGCACGCCCCGGTCACGCTGGGAATGTAGCGTTCGCAAAAGTGTTAAAAGCATGGGACAAAAAACGTCAGTCTACCGTCTCTTTTGATTTGACAAAGACTGTTTTCGACATCAATCAAATTACCAAGATGCTTCCGCACCGCTATCCATTCTTGTTGGTAGATCGTGTGATAGCTATGGACAATGAGAGTATTGTTGGATTGAAGAACATCACGTTGAACGAGCCGTTTTTCCAGGGACATTTTCCAGGAAATCCAGTCATGCCAGGAGTTCTGCAAATTGAAGCCATGGCACAAGTGGGAGGAATATTTGCGCTAAGTCAAGTGGAAGAGCCGGAGTTATATAGCACCTACTTTATGAAGATCGATGGGGTGAAATTCAAACAAAAAGTATTACCTGGAGACACACTTATTTTCCATCTAAAACTTGAATCACCTATTCGCAGAGGCTTGGTGAATATGCGCGGTGTAGCTTATGTAAACGGAAAGGAAGTGGGTGAAGCCACGATGTTAGCACAAGTTGTGAAAGATAAAGTACCAGCACAAACAACAGAAAAGGCATGAGCAACTTAGCACAAATTCATCCGGATGCTAAAATTGGTGAGGGCGTTGAAATAGGTCCATTCACAACGATTTATGGCGATGTTGTTATTGGTGAAGGAACATGGATCGGACCGAACGTAACCATTATGGATGGTGCGCGCATTGGAAAGAATTGCCGCATTTTTCCCGGAGCAGTAATCTCAGCTATTCCTCAAGATTTGAAGTTTGCTGGCGAAAAGACTACTGTTGAAATTGGAGACAATACAACCATTAGAGAATGCTGCACGCTTAATCGCGGCACGAAAGACCGCATGACTACGAAAGTGGGAAGTAACTGTCTGCTTATGGCTTATGTGCATTTGGCGCACGATGCTTTTGTTGGTGACAATTGTGTTATTGCGAATTCAGCGAATATTGCGGGTCACGTAACCATTGGAAATTGGGTGGTTGTTGAGGGTGTTGTAGCCGTTCAACAGTTTATTGAAATCGGAGATCATGCATTTATTGCAGGAGGATCTTTGGTTAGAAAAAATGTACCTCCATTCATTAAGGTTGCTCGTGAACCCCTTAGTTTCATTGGTGTTAACAGCATTGGATTAAGAAGAAGAGGTTATTCAGACGAACAAGTATCTCGACTGGAAGATATTTACAGAGCTCTTTTTGTGCACAACAACAGCCTAGCTGCAGGTGTGAAGCAAATCGTTGAAACGCTTCCAGAATCAGAAGAAAAGCAAATCGTTCTCGAGTTCATTGAACGTTCTGAAAAGGGCGTGGTACGCGGCGCACAGACTACATAAGTTGCAGATAGAACTTCAAAATATTGGTAAGAAATTCGGCGGGAAATATATTTTCCGTCACCTAAATCGAACCTTTCATTCAGGAGATCACATGGGTATTGTAGGTCAGAACGGATCTGGAAAATCGACTTTGGTTCAAATTATTTCAGGCTATCTATCTGCCTCAGAAGGAATGGTGACCTATGAAGGAATTCCTTCCGATCAAATCTGGAAAAACATTTCGCTGTGCTCACCGGCAATGGGGCTTTACGAAGACTTCACGTTGTTGGAACACCTTCAGTTCACACACGGATTGAAGCCGTTTGAAGCATCTTATGCTGTGAATGAAATACCAGAAATTCTTCAACTTGAAAAACATGCAAACAAGCCATTGAAGTATTTTTCAAGCGGAATGAAGCAGCGCGTGAAATTGGGAACCGCTCTGTTATCAGATGTTTCTTGTGTTTTCTTAGACGAGCCCTGTGCTCACCTCGATAAAGATGCGGAAATGTGGTTTTCTGAATTTGTTGTTTCAAGCAAGAAAAATAAAACAGTTATCGTTGCGTCTAACGCCTCAGAGTCAGAATTGACGGGGTGTTCAGATATCTGGACGTTGAGTTAAGCCTTCGGCTTGTGTCCACTTTTTAAAAGGTCATTCACGGTTTTCACGGGATGAAATACGCGCGAAGGAATTTCAACAAAGACCGTATTCCAGTCCCACATACTTCCGTTCCAAAGTCCAGGAAGTTCAATTACACTTGTTCGTTTTCCCAACATGAGTTTCTCGGTAACAATGGCTGCTGTAGGGTTTCGGAAATCTTCCAGGTTGTATTTCTTTCCGTTGTGATCTAAAAAATGACAAACCAAATCAACCGGATTGAAGTGAGTAGACTTTTCGAAAACGCTCAATTGCTCCGCATCTTCTTTGTTGATTTGAGCTTTTTCAATGATTTGTTTCGATTCAATTCCAGAATCGTCTTTCACCCAAAACGGCCCACCACCGGGCTCTCCGGTGTTTTCAACCATTCCGCAAACGCGAAGGGGTCTATTTAATTGTTGAATTAATGATGAATTCTTATTAGATACGCCAAACCATTTTTCAAGGAACGCAAGTGCACGCTCTTGTGCATGTTCTTCATTGTTTTCAAGACCGCGAAGCAATGTGTTTCTCTCTTCAACGAGGCTTAAAAGCACGCCACCCATAAGCTTTCTGTAAGCCCCAACATCTGCGTGATGCGAAGCTTCTGTGATGTTATCTATGTTTTGAATGAAGACACACGCGCCTTTTAGTTCTTGCAAATTTTTAATCAGTGCACCGTGACCAGCGGGACGTAAGAACACTTCTCCATGTTCATTGAGAACTGGCATGTTATTCTTATCGAGTGCGGGAATGTGCGTATTTGGGTCTTGCGAACTGAATGAAATCTTTTTGATGCTGTTGAGCTGATTTTCAAAAAAAGAATGGAAGATATTTTCAACCAACAATTGGTGTTCAGCGGGAATGGTGAAATGAATCTCATGACTTCCGTTTTGCTGCATGTAATGCATACTTTCAACGCAGTGTTCAGCAAAAGCCGTGCGCTCTTCTTCATCATATGAATGAAAGGGAACGGCACCTTTCGGAAGGGTAGCGTAACCGTTGTTGAATAGAAAGTTTAATACACGAGAGTATCTGTCAATTCCTGTTGTTTCATCGTAACTCAACGCTTCTTTTTCGAAGTTGAGTAGAATGGAATTGAAGAAAGGAAAGTGGCGTAAGTGAATAAAAAAGTATTCCGCTTCGTCGTTTGGATTCAATAAGTCTACACCGCTTAGTGGAGCGAACATACGTGTTGCTGCTCCGGATGCAGGAACAAATTTTTCAATTTTAATGTTAGCGTAATTCTTTTCAAAGATTTGAATGGCTTCCAAGAACAATGAGCCGTCTAATTGAACAATGCCATCTCCAACGCTGCAGTGCCGAATGAGCTGTGCTGGCTTATTCGTCGACAAAAGGTTAAGTGCTCGTTCAATTTTATTTTTCATTTTGAAAAGAATGAACCAACAAACTTAAATAAAAAGAAAGGAAGTTTTTCGTAATAAGAATTAAACAGCCTCTTTCATGATTGAAATGCAGGAGAGGGCGGTATTGAACGCTTCGATGAATGTGATCTCAGCAAGTTTCATTTCACCGTTTCGAGCAGAAATTTCAATTTGATTAAAGGCTTGAGCAAGTTGATCTTCGCGAATCATGAGAAGAGCACTTTTAGCCCGAGTTGCGTAGGTTACTACTCCAAGTGAGTCATTGTTTTTTAGACCAGAATCTATTTCAGAAAGGCATTTAGGCAGGGTGTAGTAAATTTCATTGAGCACAACACCCATCATTTCGGTATTTCCATTTAACAATCGAAGAAGGTAGTTCTTGTCGAAGGATTTTGAAGGGAGAATTGACGGGTTCATTTTTTACTTTTTCCTCTGTTACGCAGAGAGATGTTGAAAGGTTTCGAAACCTGAAATTTTATCTTTCTATCTTTGCTTGAATTATGGAGAACAAGACAGTTTTAGTTACAGGTGGCCTTGGTTATATTGGCTCGCATACCGTTGTAGAATTGATTGCAGCGGGATTCACTCCTGTTATTGTAGATAATTTAGCGAATTCAACAATTGGTCGTTTGGCCAGTTTGGAAGATTTAACGGGAGTTAAAATTGCTTTTGAAGAAGTAGATTGCACGAACGAGGCAGAGATGCGTCGTGTTTTTTCAACCTATGAAATAAATTCTGTTATTCATTTCGCTGCATTTAAATCGGTGGAAGAATCTCAGAAAATGCCAGAGGCATACATGCGCAACAACGTGGGTTCGACCAAGGTTTTGTTGCAATTGATGGAAGAGTTTTCGGTTGAACGCTTTGTTTTCTCTAGCTCTTGCACGGTTTACGGCACGCCGGAAATAAATCCGGTTAGCGAAAAAACTCCTCGATTGCCGGCGGCTTCCGTTTACGGCCAAACAAAACAAGATTGCGAAGATTTAATTTTTGAAGCGTCGAAGAGCGTGCCGTTTCAATCTGTTGTGTTGCGATATTTTAATCCGGTTGGTGCTCATCCTTCCGCTAAAATTGGTGAGTCAACGAACGATGCCCCAACGAATTTAATTCCCTTGGTTTGTGAAGTAGCATCAGGAAAGCGCGCGAAATTGTTTGTTTTCGGTGAAGATTATGACACACCGGACGGCTCGTGCATTCGCGATTACATTCACGTAGTTGATCTTGCGAAAGCGCACGTCTTGGCACTGAATCTTTCGAGAGAAACGAAACTGGAAATTTTCAATTTGGGTGTCGGAAAGGGATACAGCGTGAAGGAAGTTGTGGATCGTTTTCAGAAAATAAATAACGTTACGCTTAACGTAGAAATAACTGGAAGAAGATCAGGCGATGTTCCTGCGATTTGGGCTGTTCCAGATTACGCTGAAGAAAAGTTGGGATGGAAGTGTCAGATGACCATTGAAGATGCTTTAGCTCATGCCTGGAATTGGACGAAAACGCAGGTTAAATAAACCATTCTCCACAGAGAATAATTAGATTACAAACCATTCCAAGTGCGAACCCAGCATACACTTGTTGGTGTGTGTGTGCGTTCAGACGCAGCCTCGAAAAACCAGTTAGCGCAGCCATGAAAAGGCATGCGATGATGATAATTGAAACATCTGCACGGTGGAGAATACTTAAGCTTATTAGTGATCCAAAAACGCCACCTTGTCCGAGCATGTGAACGCTAATTTTCCAGAAGAAATTTATTCCTAACGAAAGTATTAGCGAAACAATTACGGAAAATATAAATGAGAATACTTCTGTAGGAAGTGTTGGGCCGAGGTATCTGAGCAGGCCGTATGACATAATGTAGTAGAGGATAACCAACAAATAAGGCGCCCATCTTTCTTTTCGATCATGCAAATCAATGGACGAAACCATTTTGAATTTGATCATGATGAGAATGCTCAATGCAGGAGCAACGATATTAATTCCAAGTAAAAGAAAAACGAAATAATCTGCTTCTGCTGGTGCAATGTAGTAAGGGTCTATCCAGCGGACCAAAAGGTAGATGACCATTGGCATTCCCAGCGGATGGAAAATCAAAGAAAGGAATTTCGAAAACTGAATAATAAACTTTTCTCTCATTACATTTCTTTTCTTAATCGAGCTACTGGAATACCAAGCTGTTCGCGGTATTTTGCAACAGTTCTTCTTGCGATGTTGTATCCTTTTGAGTTAAGCAATTTACCTAATTTCTCGTCGGTGAGGGGTTTCTTTTTTTCTTCCGCGCCTATGGCATCTTTGAGTATTTGCTTCACTTCTCTTGAGCTCACTTCCTCTCCTTCGTCGGTTGAAAGGCTTTCTGCGAAGAAGTATTTCAATAAATAAGTTCCGTAAGGTGTTTGAATGTATTTGCTATTCGCCATGCGGCTAATGGTTGAAATGTCCATATTAACGCGATCGGCAATGTCTTTCAAGATCATGGGTTTCAATTTCGTTTCATCTCCTGAAAGGAAGAATTCGCGCTGCATGGTAAGTATAGCTTCCATGCAAATCATGAGTGTTTGATTTCTTTGTTGAATAGCGTCAATAAACCACTTCGCGCTTTCAATTTTTTGTTTTACGAATTGAAGGGCTTCTTTCGCCTTTGTATCTTTTGTTTTGAGTTTCGCGTAGTGATCGAGCATGCCTTTGTATTCGCGACTTATCTTCAATTCAGGAGCATTTCTTGAATTAAGTTGAAGGCGCAACTCGTCGTTTTCTACGACTAACATAAAGTCGGGAGTAACGTGTTGAACGGTTCTATTCGACTCTTGCATACTGTTCCCAGGTTTTGGGTTGAGATGCAAAATAAGTTCGATAGAAGGCTTCAACTCTTCATCTGAGATGCCGAGTTTTTTCGAAATTTTCTCGTAATGTTTTTTGGTGAATTCGTCGAAATATTTTTGAATAATGGTCTTCGCTAATTCAACCACGGGTGTATTTCTCTCTTGGCGTTTCAGTTGAATATACAAGCATTCGCGCAGATCTCTTGCACCAACACCAGCAGGATCAAGTTCCTGAATTTCCTTGAGAACCTCCTCTAATTCAGGAACCGAAGTCATGATGTTCATGGAAAAAGAAAGGTCGTTAGCAACCGCTTGTAATTCTCGTCTTAAATAACCGTTATCGTCTAAATTACCAATGATGTATTCGGCGAGCTGCAATTGCTCTTCGTCCAAATCGCGAAGGCCAATTTGCGCATAGAGTAAATCGTGGAATGTTTTTCCTGCACCTATTGGAATATCTCGATCTTCTTGGTCTGCCGAGTTGTTGTTTACGCTTAATTTATAATCGGGAACATCGTCGTCGGAAAGAAATTCAGAAAAGTCGAAATCAACTTCTTGGTTGTCGTTTTCTTCTTCGTTGCTGTCTTCGTCGCGTTCGCTTTCTTCCTTCTCTTCTTCTCCCTCCTCTAGGGCAGGGTTGCTCTCCATTTCTTCTTTGATGCGCTGCTCCAATTCCATCGTTGGAATTTGAAGCATCTTCATCAACTGAATTTGTTGAGGAGAAAGTCGCTGTTGTAATTTTAGTTGAAGACCTTGTTTTAACATAACTCTCCAAAATTAGTGGGAATGCTCCTTAAATTTGAAAAAAACGAAACGAGAACTTGTATGCATAAAATTTTATTGAAGCAAGGTGGGGTAGTATTGATTGTTCTGACTTCCATTTTAATCTTGTTTAGTTCATTAGTTAGTTGTCGTGAGAATGGCCCCGTTTGCTTGTCGGCACCAGATTGTAAAGGAGATTCAGCTATTCGATTTGCAGTTATAGGCGATTGGGGAGTTTGGGGACAACCGGATCAAATGAAGGTCGCGGCGGCAATGGAGAAAGTTGGGGCTGACTGCGCATATGATTTTATTGTTAGTACGGGAGATAATTTTTATGATAATGGCGTTGACTCTGTTCAAGATGTATTGTGGAATATGTCTTACGAGTATGTTTATACAGGAGCCCATTTGCAATGTCCGTGGTATGTTGTTCTAGGAAATCATGATTATCGTGGAGCGCCGTCTGCAGAGATGGCCTATTCCGCGCTAAGTCCTCGTTGGAAATTGCCTGCAAAATATTACAAGGAGATATTTTCTTTTGGAAATGGCGAAACGCTTGACATGTTTTTTATGGACTCGAATCCATACCAAAAGGACTTGCTATCTGCAGGGAATTCATATCCGGAATTGAATTCCCTTGATACGGTTTATCAGAATGATTGGATTGAATCTGGCTTGAGGAACTCAAGTGCAAATTGGAAATTAGTGATTGGACATCATCCTTTGTATACCTGTGGTGTTCGAAAAAATCAGCCTCAATACATGCGCAAATTCGAGGGGTTATTCAATGAAACCCACGTCGATGCTTATTTTTGTGGTCACGAACATGATTTGCAGGTTCATAAGCCTACCGGCACAGTGACTTACTTTGTTTCGGGGGGAGGTGGAAGTAAGCGGGCTATTCAGTCGCCATTTGAGTTTACTCATTTTGCACAGTCAACTCTTGGGTTTATGGTTGTGGAAATCATGAACAGCAAAATGACGGTCACGAGTTACAATGAAAACGGCCAAGTTTTATACGTCGAAACCATTGTTCATTAGGTGTTTATAAATTACATTTGCCACTAGGCCAAAGACCGGGAGCAACCCTAAGTGGTTTTCAAACGTCTTGAACTAACACCTTAATAAAAGCCGTTCATTTTGAAAAAGCATATAGTATTTTTTGTCGCACTATTTTTTAGTTTGGTGACTCTTCAATCTTTTGGACAAGGAGCCAATTGTTTAGGTGCGACGCCGATTTGCTCAGGTGCTCCAACAACTTTTCCGGCAGTAGTGGGAGGATCTGTTCCTGGGGGGAACAACTACGGCTGCTTGGGGGCTCAGCCGAATCCTTCTTGGTTTACACTAACTGTAGGCTCTACTGGTCCCATAACTATAAATCAGACGTCGCCATGTGACCAAGATTATGCGGTTTGGGGTCCATTCAATTCATTGTCTGCGGCATGCGCGGGCTTAACAGCAGCTCCTGTAAGTTGCAGCTTCTCAGTGGCGTCGGGAAACACATTTACTTTACCTACTGCGACCCCTGGACAAATTTTTATCATGTTGTTTACCAATTTTGGAGGCTGTACGGGTAATGTGAATATAACTGAAAGTGCCGGAGGTGGTACGCTAACTTGTGTTCCTGTTTGTGCGGTAACTGCATCCAATCTTGGACCGTACTGCACGGGAACTACGATTACTCTGAACGCCACTGCTGCAACAGGTGCTACCGGATATTCTTGGACAGGTCCGAATGGATTTACAGCAACTGGACAAAACGTTACTATTCCGAATTGCAATGCTTCAATGGCCGGTGTATATACAGTTACAGCTACTGGTGCTGCAACTTGCACGGGCTCTACAACGGTTGTAGTAAACGCAACGCCAACGATGAATCCATCGGTTAACAGCCCTGTGTGTATAGGTAGTCCGATCAACTTTACTTCAGGCGCACCTGTTGGAGCCTTGGTAGCATGGACAGGACCTGCGTTTGCGGCGTTGAATCCGAACCCTACAATTGCAAGTGCGACATTGGCAAATTCGGGGAATTATACAGTTACGGTTCTTCAAAACGGTTGTCAAGCGCAGCAAATAATTCCCGTGGTAGTAACAGCCGGCCCGACTGTTACGGCTACTCCAAGTGCGACTTATTGTTCCGGATCTTCTGTCCCAGCTGTTTCATTTACTGGAACACCCGCTAACGCAACTTTCGCGTGGACAAATAATCAACCCACCATCGGATTAGCCGCATCAGGAACTGGAGGAGTGCCAACATTTACAGCAACGAATACCACAGCAAATCCTATTGTAGCAACAGTTTCAGTCATTCCTCAATTGGGAACTTGTAACGGTACGGCAAGTAATTTTACAATTACTGTTAATCCAGTTCCGGCTTTAACAGCACCTGCCTCAAATGTGTATTGCGAAGGAGCCCAATTCCCGGGTGTTACTTGGGGAGCAAGCGCAGGATCGACAATTAGTTGGACCAACTCTAATCCTGCTATAGGGTTGCCAGCATCGGGAACAGGAAATATTCCCGCGTTTACGACCAGTCAGGTTACCAATCAAACTATTGCAACGATTACGGCCACGCCTTCGCAAGGCTCTTGCACAGGGACGCCGATAACATTTAACATTACCGTGAATAACGCGCCAAGCGCAACGATCACCGATATTGGACCTCTTTGTTCGAACGCTGGTTTCCAAACCTTTGTTGCTGCAACTCCTGGCGGAGTTTGGAGTGGACCGGGAATTATTAATACTACAAGTGGTTTGTTTAATCCATTGACGGCTGGCGCCGCAACGCACACCATTACTTACACATTGAATCTTCCAAACCAGTGTCCTGCTTCTGATGTGACACAGGTTCAGGTTATCAGTGTTCCACTGGCTAACGCAGGTTTAAACCAGAGTGTTTGTCAGGGACAAATCGTAAACCTTAATGGATCCTTCACCAATTCGAATACAGGTGCTGAGACATTTGCTTGGACGCCAGCAACGAATCTAACAAACACAACTACGCTCACGCCAACATACACTGCCAATAGCACCCAAACGTATACTTTAACGGTTACTTCAGGTATTTGTAGTTCAACAGACAATGTGGTTATCACCATGTTGCCTCAAAGCAACGCGACTATCACGGCCGCTGGCCCATATTGTGCCGACGTGGCTCCGGTAGTTCTCGCCGCAGCACAGACCGGTGGAACATGGAGTGGTCCTGGAATTACTAACGCAACAACAGGCGCGTTCAACCCCGCCCTTGCTAACGTTGGAAACAACACAATTACATATTCTATAGGTGGTTCATGTCCGAGTACAGACACTCAGGTAATCGTAATTTACGCAGTTCCAAATGGAGCCATAACCCCTTCGGGCCCTTACTGTCAATCTGCTCTACCGGTAACGCTTACAGCAGCAACAGCGGGAGGAACCTGGAGTGGCACTGGAATCAACAATCCCGCTACGGGTAGTTTTGGTTCCACTACGTTAGCGGCAGGAACGTATGCGATAACCTATACTACTTCAGGAAACTGTCCAAGAACGTTCAATCAAAACATTGTTGTGAATGCAAGTACTAATGCGACAATCATTGCCGCAGGTCCTTATTGTGCAGACGTTGCCCCTGTGGTTTTAGCAGCCGCTCAAACAGGAGGAACATGGAGTGGCCCCGGAATTACTAACGCTACTACAGGTGCTTTCAATCCTGCACTTGCGAATGTTGGAAACAACACAATTACCTATTCAATTGGTGGCCCTTGTCCAAGCACAGATACACAAGTTATCGTAATTTACGCAGTTCCAAGCGGAACCATAACCCCTTCTGGTCCATATTGTCAATCTGCATTGCCAGTTACACTTAATGCTGCAACTCCAGGAGGAACCTGGGGTGGAACGGGAATTAACAATCCGGCTACGGGTAGTTTTGGTTCACCAACATTAGCAGCAAACACTTATGCCATAACTTATACCACTTCAGGAAACTGCCCGAGAACGTTTAATCAAAATATTGTAGTAAACGCAAGTACGAATGCAACAATCACTGCAGCGGGCCCATTTTGTTCAGACGATGCGGCGGTAATTTTAACTGCTGCTCAAACTGGAGGAACTTGGACTGGTCCTGGAATAACGAATGCCGCTACCGGCGCGTTTAATCCGGCCAATGCGAACACGGGTAATAACACAATAACCTATTCCATCGGTGGTCCTTGTCCAAGTACAGACACGCAAATAATTGTAGTAAACTCTCTGCCAGACGGAACTATTACGCCTGCTGGCCCTTTTTGTCAATCTGATTTACCATTCACCCTAACGGCTGCAAGTGCTGGCGGAACATGGAGTGGAACAGGAATTAACAACACTTCAACAGGTAGCTTTGGATCAACGACGCTTGCTGCTAATAACTATACTGTAACTTACAATACAGGAGGAAACTGTCCTCAGATATTTACTGAAACCATTGTAGTTAATGCGAATACAAATGCTACAATTTCTGCAGCGGGGCCTTATTGCTCCGATGTTGCACCGGTAATTTTAACAGCAGCTCAAGCAGGCGGAACATGGAGTGGCACGGGAATAACAAGCGCTGCAACGGGGGCGTTCAATCCAGCAAGTGCAAATATTGGAAACAATGTCATCACATATTCTATCGCTGGCCCATGTCCAAGCACAGATACTCAGACAATTATAATTTATGATGTTCCAGACGGTACCATTACTCCAGTTGGACCATTTTGTCAATCAGATTTGCCAATAACATTAACAGCGGCTTCAGCAGGCGGAACTTGGAGTGGCGCAGGTATAAATAACACCTCAACAGGAAATTTTGGTTCTACTACGCTTGCTGCGAACACGTATACTGTAACCTACAATACAGGTGGAAACTGTCCGAACAACTTTACCGAAACAGTTATTGTGAATGCTAACGTCGATGCAACGATTACACCTCAAGCGAATATTTGTGCTGATGCTGCTTCAATAAATTTTGTTGCTGCTGATTTGGGAGGTGTTTGGACTGGAAACGGGATAACTGACGGAACGTTAGGAACATTTGATCCGGCAGCAGTTATACCTGGTCTTCAAACAATAACATACACTATTTCAGGGGCTTGTCCGGATTCAGATATTCAGACTATTGAGGTTTATGAGGTTTTTGACGGAACTATTACTCCAGCTGGACCGTTTTGTCAAGCCGAATTACCCTTTACACTCGCTGCGGCAAGTGTCGGAGGAACTTGGACAGGAACTGGAATTAACGATGCTTCAACAGGAAGTTTTGGATCGACCTCGTTAGCCGGAAACTCATATGTTATAACCTATACTACTGCAGGAAATTGTCCACGTGTATTCAATGAAACAATCGTTGTGAACGCGAACGTGGATGCGACCATATCGAACGTGGCGCCTTTGTGCGCTGATGTTGCTCCGTTTAATTTGACTTCTGTAGACCCGGGAGGAACTTGGAGTGGGACAGGAATTACTGACCCAATAAACGGAACCTTTGACCCGAGTGCGGCAACAACAGGACCTCAAACTATAACCTATACCATTCCGGGCTCTTGCCCAAGTTCAGATACTCAAGAAATTACAGTTTATGCTGTTTATGACGGAACTATTACCCCTGCCGGACCGTTTTGTCAAGCAGATCTTCCTATTACGTTAGCTGCGGCTAGCACCGGAGGAACATGGAGTGGAAGTGGAATAAATGATCCTGCTTCTGGGTCATTCGGATCAAATACCCTTGCAGCTAATTCCTACACCATTACCTACACAACTCAAGGGAACTGCTCTGAAGTAAATACGACTACAATTGTAGTGAACGAGAATGTGGATGCTACAATCTCTGCTGTTGCTGATGTATGTAATGACGCGCCAGCATTTAACATGACTGCTGCGGATGCTGGCGGAACGTGGAGCGGACAAGGAGTGAGCGGAACGGGTACTTTCGCACCGAATTCAGTTACTCCTAGCACATACACAATTACCTATTCGATTGGCGGAGCTTGTCCAGATTCAGATACTCAGGATGTTGTTGTGTTGCCTGTTCCTGACGGAACAATAACACCCGCTGGACCTTTTTGTCAAGACGCATTGCCGCAAACACTTGTAGCAGCAAGTGCAGGCGGTGTTTGGAGTGGAACAGGAATCACCAGCGCAGCGAATGGAACATTCGGAGCTGCAAATACCCCTGCGGGTAATTATTCAATTACATACACGACTCCAGGACAATGCTCAATTGCCTTCAATCAAGTCATTCAGGTTATAGAAAATTTAGACGCTACAATTGCTTCGGCCGGACCGTTTTGTGAAGACGACGCGCCCTATATTCTTACCTCTGCAAGTCCAGGTGGGGTATGGAGTGGAACAGGCACTATTGCAACGAATGGGCAGATTTCTCCGAGCGTTTTAAGTTCAGGAACGTTTACATTCAATTACAATATTGATAATAACGGATGTCTTAGCAGTGATAATGTTCAGATTACGGTAAATGCTCTTCCACAGCCAAGTTTCACGGCTAGTGCGACAGAGGGATGTTCGCCTTTATCTGTGACATTTACAAACACATCGAATCCATTAGGTAGCAATTGTGTTTGGTATGTAGATGGCGCACCTGCAGGAAACGGCAATTCATTCAGTGAGATATTTACAGGAAGCAGTTGTTCTGATATCGGAATAATGGTTACTGATGCGGTAGGCTGCAGTCAAACTATGACAATGACCGATTATGTTTGCGCCTATCCGAATCCGTCGGCTTCATTTACTTGGTCTCCTCTTCAGCCCATGTTAGGCGGAACTGTTTCCTTTGAAAACACCTCTATCGGTGGATTAATTTACGACTGGGATATTAATGGCCAAGGGGCTTCGGGTGAAAACGTAACCTACAATGTTCCTTCTGGAATAGACGGTGAGTTTCAGGCTTGTTTGCAAATTGAGGGTCAGGGAGGATGCATGGATTCACAATGCTATACAATTGTTGTTAGTAGCGAATCGATGATTTTTGTTCCCAATTCTTTTACACCAGATGCAGATGGAACCAATGATGTTTTTGCACCAGTTATAGCAGGCTTAACAAGTGATTACAAATACTCGTTCAGAGTATATGACCGTTGGGGAGAAGTAATTTTTGAAACCAATGATCCAAGTGATGTGTGGACGGGTAATGTTCGCGGTGGAGATTATTACGCCCAACCAGATGCTTACATCTACGAAATTACACTTCAGTTAAGAGCAGGTGAGCCGCCATTTCGCAAGGTTGGAACAATAATTTTGATTCGCTAAAAATTTAGCTGTTAGAAATTTAATTCCCCCGCAACTATTTTGTATTTTTGTTAGTCTGATGTTTATAAGGATGATTTCCTTACCATTTGACCTAACCTTACAGTTGTGAAAAAACATTTATTTATCGTTCTAGCGGTTTTGTTATCTTCTATTGCAAAAGCGCAACCAGGACCTACGACCTATACTCTAAATCCTCAGCCAATCAATGGCCAGTATTCAACGGGTACAGTTGTAACCATGTGCTTTACTATGACCGGTTTTGGCGGTTGTGGAAGCGCCGAATGGTTCGAAGGATTTGATTTGAACTTAGGTCCCGGTTGGACAAATGTCTCTCCCGTTACAGCCCCTGCCGATTGCGGCGGAGCAGCACCAGGTGGTCAGGGTTGGATCTGGTTAGTTACAAATAATACAGCAGTTGGTCCAGTTGGTCCGGGTTATTTTTATGAAGGTCCTACAGGTCCGATAGATGGTAACCCATCTAATGACTGGGGAGATGCGGGTAATTGCACGTGGAGTTTTTGTGTGAATTTAACTGTTGCGAATTCGCCAGCTGCCGGAAATCTTTCAGTATCTGTATCTGCAGCGTCAGATGGTTATTGGGGAAGTTGGGGTGGAAACGGCTGTGACTATGCAAACCCGATTACAGTTTTGCCACCGTCTACGAGTATCTCAGGAGTTCCTATTTGTGCTGTAACGGCCTCTGCAACGTCTACGAATGCGAATAACTGTGCTGGAGCTACGGTTACATTAGCCGCTTCAAACGCTTTCGGCGCGACTAACTATGCTTGGACGGGACCAAACGGTTTTACAGCAACAGGACAATCGGTAACAATTCCGAGCGCGCAAGTTGCTAATGCCGGTTTGTACACTGTTACAGCTACGGGTGCTGCGACATGTTCAGGATCAACTACAGTCGTTGTAAATCCAGTTCCTCAATTAAACGCCACCTCAAACGGCCCGGTTTGCGTTTGCAACCCCCTAACATTGAGTTCTGGTTTAACCCCTACACCCGGGTTATTGGTTGCGTGGACAGGTCCAGGATACGCATCAATTAACGCAAATCCAACAATTCCTTGTCCGCAAGTAACAAACAGTGGAACCTATACCTGTACCGCTTTGCAAGCGGGTTGTCAAGCGCAACAAACAGTTCAGGTTCTTGTTAGCCCAACTCCAAGTGCAGTTGTTAGCCCAGGTGGAACCTACAGTGTTTGTGCTGGCGAAACGATTCCTACTCAAACAATAACAGGAACTCCTGCAAATGCAGTTTTAGGATGGACGAGTACTCAAGCAGGAATAGGTATTCCAGCAACGGGAGTAGGAACCATTCCTTCATTTACAGCGGTTAATAATACGCCCGCGTCAATCACATCAGTGATAACCGTTACTCCAACACTTGGAACGTGCACAGGAACACCAAGCACAATAACCATCACTGTAGGGCCTAGCCCAACGATTATAGAGCCTGAATCGAATTTGTATTGCGACGGAGCAACGTTCGCGGGTGTTGATTGGGGAGCAACTCCTTCGAGCACTGTTGTAGACTGGACAAATGACAACACGGCTAGTGGACTTCCAGGATCCGGACAAGGGAATATTGGAAGTTTTCTTTTGAGTAATCCAACGCTTGGCCAAGCTCTTTCAACTTTTACCGCAACTCCTTCTGTAGGAACGTGTATTGGAACACCAGTAACCTTTACAGTAACCGTAGCGGGTAATGGTGATGCAACCATTACCGATATTGGACCGTTGTGTTCAGATGTAGGACCACAAACGATTATTGCTGCGGATCCAACAGGGACTTGGTCGGGAGATGGAATCGTTAGCTCATTCGGTAATACTTCAGTTTTTGACCCAACTCTTGTTGGTCCCGGTCAACACGATATTTATTACAGTATTCCTGGTCAATGCGGAGGTTCAGATGGATTGCAAATTGAAGTGGTGAATGTTCCTGCAGCCTTTGCTGGACTTGACTTCAGTATTTGCGAGGGGGTTGATACGGTAATGGTTGGTTCATTCACCAATTCAACCACAGGTACTGAGGAATTTACTTGGTCTCCTGCTACGAATTTGAGCAGTGCGACCGTTTCGTCACCAACTTTAACAGCAACAACAACACAGACGTACACACTAACCGTGAATTCTGGAATTTGCGCTTCAAGTGATGATATTGTTGTAACTGTTGTTCCTCAAAGTGACGCAACCATTATCGCTTCAGGGCCTTACTGTGCAGACATTGCGCCCGTTCAGTTATCTTCTTTAGAACCCGGAGGAACATGGTCGGGAACGGGAATTACGAATGCTGCCAACGGAACTTTTGATCCTGCCGTTGCCACACCTTCTACTCATACAATTACTTATTCAATAGGTGGCTTCTGTCCTTCAACAGATACGGAAGACTTTGTTGTTTGGGATGTTCCAGATGGAACAATTACCCCAGCAGGACCGTTTTGTATTGCAGAACTTCCAGTTACTCTGACAGCAGCGAGTGCAGGTGGAACTTGGAGTGGAACTGGCATAAACAATGCTGTTTCAGGAAGTTTCGGAAGTGCAGCAACAACAGCGAATTCATATTTGATTAACTACAATACAGGTGGAAACTGTCCGCATGATTTCACAACAACTGTTGTTGTAAATGCTAATTCCGACGCTACAATTAATGCCATTGCTGATATTTGTAACGATGCTCCCGCGGTAACTTTAACAGCTGTGGAGGCGGGTGGAACCTGGTCGGGTCAGGGAGTTTCAGGATCAAGCTTTAATCCGGCTGGATTACTTCCAGCAACATATACCGTGACTTATAATATTGGCGGTGCTTGCCCAGATTCAGATACGCAAGATGTAGTTGTTTTAGCTGTCCCAGACGGAACCATCACTCCTGCTGGTCCATTCTGTCAAGATGCTTTACCGCAAACACTTACTGCAGCATCTGCCGGTGGAACGTGGAGTGGAACAGGTATTACAAGTGCTGCAAATGGTACATTTGGTAGCACCACAACACCTGCCGGTAACTATACGATCACCTACACCACTTCGGGTGTTTGTCCTCAGACGTTCACAGAAAGTGTTGAAGTTGTAGGAAATCTTGACGCAACCATTAACGCCGCGGGTCCTTTCTGTGAGAACGCAAGTGCTCAAACACTTACTGCTGCTAATCCAGGTGGAACTTGGACAGGCACAGGAGCAATTACAGCAGGTGGACAAATCTCGCCGACAACTCTTGGAGCGGGGACTTACACGTTTACATACGACTTGAGTAATAGCGGATGCTTGAGTAGTGACAATGTTCAGGTTACAATCAATGCATTACCTGTACCGAGCTTCTCAACAAGTTCTACTACCGGTTGCTCCCCACTATCGGTGAGCTTTACCAATACATCTAATCCTCTTGGAAGTAACTGTGTTTGGTATCTCGATGGCAATCCGGTTGGAAGCGGAAATACATTCAGTAATTTGTTCGAAGGAAATTCATGTTCTGATATTGGAATCATGGTAACCGATGCTGCGGGATGTAGCGCAACCATTACTCAGAACGATGTGGTTTGTGTTGTATCTAATCCATCTGCATCTTTCACCTGGTCGCCATCCGAGCCAAATTCAGGTAGTACTGTATTCTTCGACAACGCATCGTTGGGAGGAGTAACTTACAACTGGACTATCGATGGTGTTTCATATACAAGCGAAGACGTTACTTTCCCGCTTCCAAGTGCAATTGGTGAAACGTTCGAGGCTTGCCTAGATGTTGTGGGTGTAGGGGGTTGCATGGACGCTCAGTGTTATACGGTTAGCGTTAGCACCAGTTCTTATGTATACGTTCCAAATTCGTTCACTCCAGATGGAGACGGTAAGAACGATGTGTTCGCGCCAGTAGTAACAGGTTTGTCGAGCACGTCTCGCTATAGCTTCAGCATTTACAATCGTTGGGGAGATTTAATTTTCGACACGAAAGATCCAAATGATGTTTGGGTTGGAGATGTTAACGGTGGTTCACACTTTGCAGAAGATGGAGCTTACGTTTATGAAATTAAGATTCAGTTCAGTTCTGGCGAAGAGCCATTCAAGAAAATGGGAACAGTAGTATTGGTTCGTTAACGAATAAGACATATAAAACCATTGAATTCACGAGCTTCACCGCTCGTGAATTTTGCTTTTATAACGTAGCTATAAACGCCTTCAGGGGCGAAATAACTTCCATTTCTTACTTCACCTATCCAAGGTAAATTCGGATTTGTGCTAGAGAAAATAATTTCACCCCAACGATTAAAAACAAGTGTTTCTACTTCGGTCCATCCATTAATTTCCGGATACCAAACGTCGTTGATTCCATCGCCATTCGGTGTGAAAGAATTCGGAACATGCACATAAATATTGCAATCGTCGAATTCCATATTCCAACTTCGAGAAACAGTTTCACAGGCATTTGAAACGGTTACGGAATAATTCCCAGATTCGTAAAAAAGATGCGTTGAAAGTTCGGTCCCGTCGAACCACAAGAAATATTCTGCTGTAGGAGAAGATGCGGTTAGCGTTACGGTGTCGCCTTGGCAATAGGTGTAATTATTTCCAATAGGAATAACAATCGGATCTAAAATCGAAATGAAAATTGAATCTGAAACATTGCACACACCGTCTGAATAGGAAGCGGTGACAAGCCCCTCAATGTTCGTCTGAAAAGATGAAGAAAGTGTGCTGCTGTTCCAAGTAAGTTGTTCATTGAATGAAAAACTGAGGCTCTCGCCTGAACAGAGCGTTGTATCTGCCCCCAAATTAATTTCAGGAGGCGTTATTACCGTTACAAGCGCGCTGTCTGGCATGGGACAACCCTGATAGAAGTATGTGCCGTAAATCATTCCTGAAGAAGAAATAGGCAAAGATGTGCCGGTGCTTCCATTTCCCCAAGTTACGCTTTGGCTCGTCGAATATGAATAAGGCTGATCTGCACAGACCGTAACATCTGGACCTAAATTCCAATTCGGAAGAGTAATGACAGACACATTGACGACGTCTGTTACCGAACAACCGTTGAGCGTAGCAGTGACTTGGTAGTTCCCTGAATTCTGCACGTTGAAACTTGCGGTTGAAGGACCGTTAAGCCATTGCACAGAATTGAAATTTCCAGTTGCTAAAAGGCTTGCTGTTCCTGCCGGACAAATAACGGTATCTGCGCCTGCGAAAACGGAAACTTCTAATGGAGAAACAACAAAGTCGAATGAACCGGTTGCCGTATTTCCGCATGCATCGTTCACGTAACCCGCAAGATCTGAAATGGCTAAGGTATAGTTTCCCGGAGGAAGATTACCTAACGTTGGAACAAGCGTTACAGAAGGATTTCCGGGAGAGTTAGGAGCGGGAAGCTGAATGGAATTTATAGTGACATTTCCAGACGGTCCGGTGAGTTGAAAGTCTACGGGTTGAATGGAAGAGGTTACAATGTTTTCATCGAACTCGACTATTACGCCGGGGTTGTTGCAGTCTGTGGTAACGTTTAGAATTGTTGGATTGATATCGTCAAACAGTGAAGCGGTTGAATTGGAAAAATCAATGGTGTAACCGCTGCTGCTGTTCGACCAATTCATAACAACTAAGGCATAGGTTTGTCCTGCTACAACATTCAGATCGGCGTTGAAGGCAGGGCCGTTGAGATCTCCAGGACCATTGCTATTGCCCGTTCCTCCGTCAACACTTGAAATACCAGTTGGACCAGAGCCAAAGAAGAGTCCGTATGAATTGCAGCTTACTTCGGGCGAAGTGCCGTTCATTATTCCCGCGCAGCCGTTGTCTGTAATGTTGAACATACCCCAATCGTAGTCTGCGTCTATGTCGGAAGGGTCTAAGACAAACCCCATGTTTCCAGATTCAGTAACAGTAAACGTGTACCACATGGAACTGGTCTCGGTTCCGTTGTTACAAGCTCCTGTAGGCTCGAAAACATTTCCAAAAGTTGAAGTAGCGTTGGCTTCCGTATAGACATCTTCACATAACTGAATGGCCCCGTTGCAATCACTAACGCTTTGTCCAAACACGTTGGAAGCGAGCAGTGTGCACACGATAAGAGTGGACCAAAATTTCATTCAAAGCAGTTAAGGCGGTTGATGCAATTTACTGATTTTTTGAACGGTAGAACAGCGATGTGAAATTAAAGCGGAACAAACTCTCCGATTTTTTTTATTTCAATTTGAACAAGTGGCTTATTCATTCGAGAGTGTTCAAGCAAATTTTCAATGGGTTCCATAACCGGTTCGTCTGAAAGATCGAAGCAACCGTAGTGCATAGGGATCATTTTTTTTGCACGCATCTCTTCCGCTGCGCGCAGCGCATCTTTCGGAGAAATGTGATTCTGTTTCATAAACCATTCGGGTTGGTAGGCGCCAATTCCGATAATGCAATAATCGACGTTGAAATAGTCTCCGACTTCTTTCAAATGCGAGTTGTAGCCGGTGTCTCCACTGAAATAAATCGTAGTGTTTTCAGACTGAATAACGAATGCGCCCCACAGGTGTTCGTTGTAGTCGAACAAACCGCGCTTCGCCCAATGCTGCGCGGGCATAAATGAAATGGTTAACTTGTTTTTCAAGGTTGAAAAAACCTGATACCAACCCGCTTCTTCGATGTCTTTATGTCCGGTTAAACTTCGAATGAGTGCACCCATTTTCAATCCAGTTAATACTTTCGCTTTCGTCGATTTTTTAAGGATGTTTTTTAACGACTTTCCACTGAGATGATCGCGGTGATTATGGCTCAGCAGGATGTAGTCAATTTCGGGCAATTCATTTATGTTGAAGGGAAGTGAGGTATAGCGTTTATGGAAGGGAGAGAGTTTTTCGAATACCGGGTCAGTGATCAAATTCACCCCGTTTATTCGCATGAAAAAACAGGCATGCCCCAACCAGACTATACCGTCTTCATTTCCATTTAGCCAGTCGAAATTTTCTGCAACTTCAGGCCCCTTCATTCCCATTTTTTTTTCGGCTTGAAAGGGATTTGTTGCACGTTTCCACTTCATCACATCTCTGAAATTCGGTTCGAATTGTGTGTGAAAATTCATGAAACGCCCCGTATGATCTAAAGGTGTTTTTATTTCAACGAAGTTGGGATGAATATACTTCAGCGCGGGGTTCTCTGTCTTCTTCATAAATGAAAAACAAAGTAACGGCAGAATAGTTTTCATCAAAAGAAAAGGGCCGACGAATCGGCCCTCTTCCACATATAAAATTAAAATCTTATTGCTTCACGAAACGTTGGTTGCTTGTTCCGTTTGCGTTTTGGTATTGTACATCGTACACACCGTTAGCAAGATCAGAAACATCAACTCTAGTAGTTCCGTTATTGAAGTTGTTGAAAGAACGAACCAATTGTCCGTTTGCATTAAAGATGCGGATTACTCCGTTTTCGTTTGCAGCAACTTGAATGTTTAATTCAGAAGTTGTTGGATTTGGGAAAACGTTGAAAGAAGTTTTTGTTAAAGAACCTTCTTCAACACCAACTAAATCAAGAGTTACACAAACATAAATTTGATCGTTGTCTGTTACAGGATCAGCAGCGTCTTCTGGTTGTACGTGAATACCCGGTTCGAAATCGCGTTGAACAATCAAGTGAATTTTATCTCCGTATGCGAACGGAGCCATAGAAGCATAAACGTACTCGTACCCGTCTTCTTCCAGGTCTGGAGTGATGTCGGAAGGGTCGGACCATGATGCGCCGCCGTCGTCTGATTTTACAGCGTAAATATGTCTGAGGTATTCTGCACCGTTGAAGTAATTTTCATTAACGGCTTGATACGAACAGAAGATAGTTCCATCTGCGGCTTCTGCTAATTGTGGATGTGAAGCGATACCGCTGTTTCCGTATTGCCCAACTTCAGTAATTGAAGCAGGGATGGTTGCATCGTTATCTGGGGAAATACCAATTTCAAGAACTTCAGTTGCAGGATCAACCATGCTTTCGTTCCAATATGCGATACTACCCGCTAATGGGAAGTAACTGTATACTGAATCGACTACGCCAAGATCATCTGTGTAGAACATTGTCCCGAAAGCAGCGTGAGCTGTTCCGCTTGCATCGATGAACACTGCACCCGCGCCATCAGAAGAAAGAACAGTATCTTGAATTCCGTCTAATTCAACATCTGTTCCTAGGTCAATAACGTAGTTATCGATAGGGAAATCCCAAATAGTGCTGCGTGTCCATGTGCTTCCGTTGTCGTTAGAAATCCAGATGTAAGAATCTTGAAGATCTCCGAAGGTAGCAATCGCAATTTTATTTCCACGTGCATAAATAGCATAGGTGTCAGCAGAGAATCCGTCAACTAACGAAGTGTTTTCTTCACCAGGAAGCAGAACCTCGGTTAGATCCCAAGTTGCCCCTCCGTCGGTGGAACGGTTGTATAAGAGAGCACCTGTCATTCCGTTGGTGTATGCGCCTGCGTTTGGATCTGCAAGGCAAACCATGTGAATGCTGTTTCCGTCTGCACCACCTGAAGCTGCGCGAGGCCAGAACATTCCGAAGCCTGATGCGTTTGGAACCATCGAATTTACCCAGTTTCCAGTGCCTACAGCAGCGCGAGTCCATACTTTAATTCCACCTGTTCCGCTATGGTTCATCATTAGTTCAGAACCATTTGCAGGGTGAATCAATGAAGTCCATCCTGTACGCATGCTCTCTGCGCGTTGTGTAATATCGTCTTGCCAAGCACCTGCTGTGCGGTAGTTGTAGCCTGTTCCACGGTCAGGATAAGTGTCTGAAGAGTTTGTTGCACTGAAAGTGAAACACGCAGCAACACCCGCGTCGTCTGCAATGATGCGGTTTTGAATACTGTTGTTTGTTTGTAAATCGTAAATTGTTGTTCCAAGGTACTCTTCCGATTGAATCATACTCTTCTCAGAAGAAACTGCGTAAGGAGCTTTTGATTGTTTCGAAGGAGTGTTACCAACGGTGGCGTTGGTGTAAGGATTGAATTTAGCAGCCTTGTTTTGTGAGGCAGACAATTTGGTTGGAATTTGCTGAGCGCTTGCGCTGAAAGCAATTCCCATGGCTAGAGCAAAGTACAGTCTTTTCATAGTAGTGGTTTAGATTAGCGAACTAATTTAGCAAAAATTGGTTTCATTCAATGTAACTGAGAAAAAAAATACGATGAAAGCGATAATTATCAATATTGGAGATGAGCTCTTGATTGGACAAACGATCAATACGAATGCTGCGTGGATGGGGCAATACCTCAATAGTTTCGGAATGGAGGTTGAATCGTCTCATTGTATTTCCGACAAAGGACCTATTATTTTCCAGGAGATAGACAAAGCTTTGAAAAAGGCTGAAGTGGTTGTTGTGACAGGGGGACTAGGTCCGACGAAAGATGATATTACCAAGCATACACTTTGTGAATTGTTTCAAACGGAATTGGTCATGCACGAGCCAAGTTATTTGCGCGTAAAGGCTTTTTTCGAATCACGCGGATTGCCTTTTTTGAAAGTGAACGAACAACAGGCGCTTGTTCCTGCGTCGTGCACAGTGCTTGAAAATATGGTGGGCACCGCGAACGGCATGTTGTTCGAGCGCGACGGACACATTTGTGTTTCACTTCCCGGTGTTCCTTTTGAGATGCAGTATTTAATGGAGCATGAAGTGGTTCCAAGAATTCAGCAAAAATTCGAGTTGCCGAAGATTGTTCACCGCACCATTTTAACGCAAGGTGTGGGCGAGAGTTTTATTGCTGATCTTTTAACAGACTGGGAGAACTCGTTAGCTTCAGAAGACATACGCTTGGCTTATTTGCCTTCACCCGGAATGGTGAAACTGCGCATGTCTATCTACGGCGGAGCAGAAGAGTCTGTTTTAAAAGAAAGAATTCAACGCAAAGAAGCAGAACTGCAGGCTATTATTGGCGAGTATATTTTCGGATATGAAAAAGAAACGCTACAAAGTGTGCTCGTACAGAAATTAAAAGGAAAAGAAAAGTCTGTGAGTTTCGCGGAAAGTTGCACGGGAGGAATGATGGCGCAAAAGTTCACCGATGTATCTGGAGCGAGCGAAGTCTTTCAATCGGGTTGGGTGGTTTACCATGAATCATCAAAAACGAAGGAGTTGGGTGTTGACGAAACTTTGATTTCGAATTTCGGAGTCGTGAGTGAAGAAGTTGCCGCAGCTTTGGCTGAACGAGCGCGTTTAAAATCTGGAAGTGATTTTGCCTTGTCTTCAACAGGTTGGGCGGGACCAGATGGAGGCGATGAAAAGCACGGTGTGGGCACTATTTTCGTGGCACTTTCTTCTGAAAAAGGCACAATTGTTAAGAAGTTGAAGTTTGGAAAGAACCGCACACGCAACCGAGAAATGGCTACAGACGCGGCTTTCATGCTTTTGATCAAAGAAATTCAGAAGTAAAAATTGGATTTATTAAAAAAGTGCATATATTTGCACCCCTTTATTCACAAAAACTCATTCTTATGCCACGCATTTGTCAAATTACTGGAAAGAAGACTATAACTGGAAACCGCGTTTCCCACTCAAATATTAAAACTCGTAGAAAATTCTATCCAAACTTGCAGTACAAGCGTTTTTGGTTGGCTGAAGAAAGCCGTTGGGTACAATTGCGTGTGACTCCGAAAGGAATGAAAACCATCAACAAAATTGGTTTGGCTGCTGCAATGAAAAGAGCAAAAGAAAACGGAATCGGATAATATTTTTATATTGAAATTGAAATAAGGTTGAGTTCGCTCAACCTTTTTTGTTGTGCACTCGGGAAATTCTGCTAATTTTCCTATATTTGCAACCCTTAAATTGTTTTGACCAATATTGAATTTACATGCAAAATAGATCGCTACTCTGGATTTTCATTATCCTATTAACCTTATCAGTTGCTTACTTATTGTCTTTCAGCTTTATCTCGAAAAGCTACGAGAGCGTAGTGTTTCAAGCTGTTGAAGAGACTATCACCGATGATTTAGTAAAAGGCGAGTTGTTGAAGAACTACGGTGACACCATGGTTGTTGCTGATTCTCTTCGTGGCGCCGGATTCGAGGCGTACCGCGACAGCATCATCACCATGCGTCACGGAAGTATTGATGCTTTTGTTAAGTCGAACTTTGATACGAAGCGTGAAGAATTATTCACTTCGAAATACAATAAAGCACTTCGCGACAGTGCCGATGCAGTGGCTTTCCCATTGATGGGTTACAGCTACAGCTATTTGAAATCTCATGAGTTGGCTTTAGGTCTTGACTTGAAAGGTGGTATGAGCGTTACCCTTGAGGTAAGTATCCCTGACCTTCTTCTTTCCTTGAGCGACTACAGCACGGATCCAACATTCCTTGCAACGATTGAAAATGCCAAGAAGGCACAGTTGAATAGTACAGCAGATTTCTTGACTCTTTTCGATGAAGAGTGGAAAAAGTCTGGCGCGCAAGGACAGTTGTGGAGAAAGTTCAGCAATCAAACCAATCAAGACAAGTTCAAAGCGAACATGTCTGATGAAGATGTAATTAAAGTTTTACGTAAAGAGGCGAGCGACGCGATTGACAATACTGAGAACATTATTCGTAAGCGTATTGACCAATTTGGTGTGACTTCACCAAACGTTCAAAAGCAATCGTTGACGAGCCGTATTGTAGTTGAATTGCCGGGTGTTACAGATCAAGAGCGTGTTCGTAAGAACTTGAAGAGTACTGCAAACCTTGAGTTTTGGAATACTTACTTCAACGTAGAAATTGCACAAGCCATGATTGACTTGAATACTGCTTTAGGAAGAATTCAAGCTCCTGAGTTGTATGCACCTGTTCAAGACACGGCGAAGAAAGATTCTACTTCAACGGCTCCAGCGCCTAAGCCAGACGATCAATTAACCGAAGACGAGAAGAAGCGTAAGTATCCATTATTCGCGATTTTCGGCCCGAATATTCCTACCGACAATCAAGCGGTTCCTTCTGCAATTGCTGGTACTGCTAGGGTTTCCGATATGGAAGCTGTAGATCGCATCTTCAATTCAGACATGGCGAAGAGCATGTTCCCTAAAGACTTACGTCTAATGTGGGGTGCTAAACCAGAAAAAGGAATTGCAGTTCTTTATGCTATTAAAGCTGATGAATTAAACGGCCGTGCGCCATTAGAAGGAAAATCAATTGTTGACGCTCGTCAAGATTTCGATCCTATCAAAGGTGGTGTTGTGGTTGAAATGACCATGAGTCCTGATGTTGGAGCTCCGAAGTGGAAAGAAATGACTGCTAAGAATGCAGCAGACAACAACAGATCAGTAGCAGTAGTTATGGATAACTTGGTTTATTCTGCTCCTTCTGTTAACGAAGAAATTCCAAACGGAAAATCAGTAATCACATTTGGTTCTGGTGATAACCGTGACAAACAAATCCTTGAAGCGAAAGACTTAGCTGGTTTATTGAAAGCAGGTTCTTTACCGGCTCCAGCGAAGATTATCGATGAAGTAGTTGTTGGTCCAAGCCTTGGTGCAGAGAATATTAAAGCAGGAATCTGGTCGTTCATTGCGGCGTTCATAGTAATTCTTCTTTACATGATGTTCTACTACGCTTGGGCGGGTTGGGCAGCAAACGTTGCATTGGTTGCGAACTTGTTCTTCTTGATTGGCGCACTTGTATCATTAGGTGGAACCTTAACACTTCCTGGTATTGCGGGTATCGTGTTAACCATGGGTATGGCGGTAGATGCGAACGTATTGATTTACGAGCGTGTGAAAGAGGAATTACGCATGGGCAAGCCAGTATCTGTCGCTATGGTAGACGGATTCAAGAAGGCGATTAGCGCGATTCTGGATGGTAACATGACCACTTTAATTTCTGGTTTAGTCTTGTTGGTAGTTGGAACCGGTCCTATGAAAGGTTTCGCAACAACCTTGATCATTGGTATTTTCACAACGTTGTTTACTGCGATTGTTATTTCTCGTTTGATTCTTTACAAGCGTCTAGACAGCAAAAAAGAGATTACGTTCTATAGCAACATTACTAAGAACTGGTTCACTAAAATGAACTACGACTTCGTAACGAAGCGTTTCTTATACTACGGTATCTCTGCCACAATCTTGATTGCAGGTGCGGTTTCTTGGAGCACACGTGGATTCAACATGGGTGTTGACTTTGTTGGAGGAACTTCATTCAAAGTGAAGTATGAAGAGAAGGTAGATCCAGAAGCAGTTCGTAGCGCGCTTTCAACTGCTTTGGTTGAAAACGGAAATGCTGCAGCAAGCACTGTTCAGGCAATTGGTACTGCCGGAAACGAATTGAAAATCACAACGAACTACTTAATCAACGACAACTCTACCGATGTTGCGCAACGCGTGCAAACAGACGTTGACAATGCGTTGGAAAAAGTTGGAAAACATGAAATTACCACGTCGTACAAAGTAGATGCTTCTATGAGTGACGACTTTAGAGAAGAGGCTCTATGGGCTGCAATCCTCACCTTGCTTCTTGTAGGTATCTATGTGGTGTTCCGCTTCCGTAAGATTGACTTTGCTGTAGGTGCAACCGTGGCATTGTTCCACGATGCATTGATGGTAATCTGCGCGTTCACCTTGTTGAATGGTTTGGTTCCATTTACATTGGAAGTGAATCAGAACTTCATTGCGGCAATCTTAACTGTAATCGGTTACTCGATCAACGATACCGTTGTAATCTTTGACCGTATTCGTGAATACTTCCGCGAGCGTCGCAACCCTGAATTGAAATCTACTATCAACGACGCCTTGAACAGTACGCTTGGACGTTCAATCAATACGTCTATGACGGTGTTATTGACCTTAGGTGTAATGTTCATCTTCGGTAGCGATGATATTCGCGGATTCGTATTTGCAATGATCATTGGGGTATTAAGCGGGGTATATTCTACCTTGTTCATTGCAACCCCGATCGTAGTGGATATGCGTAAATTGTTTGCTAAGAAAGAAGCGAAATAATTTCGCATTAAGAATACTTTGAAAGTGCCGGGATTTTCCCGGCATTTTTCTTTGAAAGACATTTAACAAGCTTACCTTTGCGACATGAGTACTGGCGAGATTCTTATGATATTGTTTATCTACCTTTTGCTTTTCGGAGCGAAGGGGGTTCCGTCTATCGCTCGCACGTTAGGAAAGACCATGTATCAATTTCGCAACGCTGCGAAAGATGTTCAAGATGAAATATTGAAGAGCGCAGACGATATGCGTAAGCAAGCTCGCGCAGAGGTTCCGTTAGATCAGTTAATGAACGAAGAAGAGCCAGCGCCAATACGACCAGCACCGCCTGTTGCGCCTCCTGTTCAAGAAGAAACGAAAACGATTCCTGCAGATGATGTTCAGTCAGGAGGAACTGTATAGTTCAAACGGAGAAGAACTTATTCTTCATCGCGATATTTTCCAATCCTTTTCCATTCAAGATTTTCTTTCATTGCCTTGGCAACAGAATACCATTCGCGTATTTGGAAAGGAGCATTTGGAACCGCGCCTTACCTGCTATTTCGGTCAGGCCTATACTTACTCAACTATTCAGTGGGAAGCCAAAGAAATGCCAACGATTCTTTTCCAACTAAAACAAAAAATTGAAATTTTAGCGAAGGCTGAATTTAATGCCGTCCTCTGCAATTACTACAGAGACGGGCAAGACGGTATGGGGTGGCACAGCGACAATGAGAAGGAAATGGATTCTTCGGTTATTGCTTCAGTGTCTATTGGTGCAGAGCGGGTGCTTAAATTCAAATCGCGAAGTGATAAGAAAACATTATCTTTTTCATTGCCGCACGGCTCGTTGCTGTTGATGAATAATTTCCAAGAGAATTGGCAACACGCCATTGGAAAGGTGAAATCTGCTTCCCCTCGAATAAACTTTACATTTCGAAAGATGCGTTCTTAGATGTAAGAGGACAATCGGCCTCACCATGTTTTTCAGTTTGTTCTTATCTTTGCGGCCTATGAGTTTGGCAGGCAAATCGGCGGTGAATGATACCGCAAAGCAAATGTTACTTGACGACTATTTCTTGGCTTGCTTAAGCCGCGAAGCTTCGTTGTTGGGTAGAAAGGAAGTACTTACTGGAAAAGCCAAATTTGGTATTTTCGGTGATGGAAAGGAATTGGCGCAAATAGCCATGGCCAAACAATTTCAGAATGGAGATTGGAGATCGGGTTATTACCGCGATCAAACGTTCATGATGGCCATTGGTCAGCTTACGGTTCAGCAATATTTCGCAGCATTATACGCGCACACGGACACAGAGAAGGAACCTTCTTCGGGTGGAAGACAAATGGGCGGACACTTTTCTACGCGCGCATTAGATTCAAATGGAAATTGGAAGAATGTTATGGAGATGAAAAACTCTTCTTCAGATATTTCTCCGACAGGTGGACAAATGCCGCGTCTATTGGGTTTGGCGCAAGCTTCGAAATATTACAAAGCGAATACTGATCTTCATTCAAGAACTCAATTTTCGAATAAAGGAAATGAGGTAGCCTTCGGAACCATAGGTGATTCAAGCACTTCAGAAGGATTGTTCTGGGAAACCATGAACGCATCTGCCGTATTAGGCGTGCCTATGTGCATGTGTGTTTGGGACAACGGATGGGGAATTTCAGTTCCGAAAAAATATCAGACAGCGAAAGAAAGTATCTCGGAATCGTTAAGCGGAATGCAAAGCGAGCCGGGTGAAGGAGGAATAAAAATCTTTAAGGCGAAGGGTTGGGATTATGCGGAATTGATGCTCAAGTTCGAGCAAGCGGTTAAGCATTCGCGCACACACCATCAGCCTGTTTTAATTCATGTTGAAGAACTAACGCAGCCGCAAGGCCACAGCACGAGCGGTTCTCACGAGCGTTACAAGACGAAAGAGTTGTTGGAGTGGTATGAAGAATTCGATTGTATTGTTCAGTTTGGAAAATTCTTGACAGACAAAAAAGTTGCGAAGCAAGAAGAGTTAGACGAGTTGCGCGCGAAAGCAAAAGCGCAAGCACGCGCCGAACAACGCACAGCATGGGACGAATTCCGCGCGCAAATTCAGGCCGACGTTAACGCGGCCATTGCTTTGCTTGAAGCAGCTGGACAATCAGAAGCAGCCGCTTCTTTGAAAAACAACGGCGAAGCCATTCGCAAGGATGTTTTCGAAGCCATTCGAAAAGTGTTGCGCTCGGTTCGTGGACAGCACTCAGTTGAAATTCAAAATATAAAAAATTGGTTAGCCGGCGCGCAAGAGCGCATGCACAAAGCATACAGCAGCGAGCTTTACAGCGAGCGTCATGATTTAGATCGCCCAGTTCCTGTTCAATATGCAGGAGACGCTGAGATGGTTGACGGACGCGTTGTCCTTCGCGATTTTTGGGATGCGAAGTTGGCTGAAATGCCTGAAGTTTTAATCTTCGGAGAAGACGTTGGAAAGATTGGTGGAGTAAACCAAACGTGTGAAGGACTTCAAGATAAATACGGAGAATTGCGCGTAACCGATACCGGTATTCGCGAAGCAACAATTGTTGGACAAGCCATAGGTTTGGCCATGCGCGGACTTCGTCCGGTTGCGGAAATTCAATACTTAGATTACATCTATTACGCGCTTCAAATTATGCGCGACGACTTGGCTAGCGTGCGTTACAGATCTGCTGGCGGACAGATGGCTCCGGCAATTATTAGCACACGCGGTCACAGACTTGAAGGTATTTGGCATAGCGGAAGCCCTATGGGTGCTATCATTAGCAGTGTTCGAGGAATGGTGGTGTGTGTTCCAAGAAATATGACACAGGCCGCGGGGATGTACAATAATTTATTGAAAGGAAACGATCCAGCGTTGGTTGTTGAGTGCTTGAATGGTTACCGCAAGAAAGAAAAGATGCCGAGCAATCTTTCTGAAATGGTTGTTCCTATTGGTGTTGCAGAGGTTGTGAAAACAGGAAGCGATATTACTGTTGTTTCATACGGTAGCACGCTTCACTTGTGCTTGAATGCTGCCGACGAGTTAGCGAATATGGGAATTTCTGTTGAGGTGGTAGACGCGCAAACGCTTCTTCCTTTCGATACAACCGGCGTTTCAGCATCGAGTGTTCAGAAAACAAATCGCTTGGTTGTTGTAGATGAAGATGTGGAAGGTGGAGCTTCGGCTTACTTGTTAGATCAGATCATTAACAAACAAGGTGCTTTCAACTACTTAGACGCTCAGCCGATTACAATTACTTCAAAGCCGCATTTACCGGCCTATTCAACCGATGGCGATTACTTCAGTAAGCCTTCTGTTGACGATATCGTTGAAGCTATTTACGCGGTAATGTCAGAAGGAAATCCTGCTAGATTTCCGAGGATTTAGAAATCATAAATAATTCCAAAAGCAGGAATAATACTTCCATTCACATTCGGAATGAGAATAGGAATTCCATTGCTGCCGTCTGCACGCAACGCTTGTCCGTCTGTGGTTGCGAAACCGCTGTTGTCGGCATTGCGCTGGAACGAATACAAGTCTTGGCTGTAGCTCTTCGCGTTCGTTACGTTTTGAATATCTAAAAAGAAGTCGAGTGATGATTTCTTGAAGTTAATCTTCTTGTCGATACGAATATCTAACTGGTTGAAGACCGGCAAGCGCTGACTGTTCAGCTGCGTAAAATCGAACGATCCCGTTCCAAGTGTTACATAATTCAATTGCGAAGAGGTCAGGTCGTAAGGCGTGTAAGGCGCGCCACCTGCGAGTCTGTACTTCACGCCAAGCTCATATCCGTTCTTGAATTTCTTTCCGAAAATAACAGAAAGCAAATGTCTGTTGTCCCATGCTGAAGGTGCGTAGCTACCATCCGCTCCGGTGAATTCACTTTTGAAGAAGGTGTACGATGCCGTTAAGAAATATGACTTCGTGAATTTTTGTTGAAGGAACAATTCGAATCCATACGCACGTCCTTCACCACTAGAAGTTACTGCTTCATTTCCAATCGCACCGTAGACCGAACCTTGGTTCGCAAGCGAAACACCTGTGATTACTGAAACCGGGTAGTTGCTGTATTGCTTGTAGAATCCTTCCGCTGTGATTCTTAGACTGTTCTTTGGAAGGTATTCGAATCCGTAAACGTAGTGATCGCACAAAATGTATTCGCTATCGCGATTCACAGAGGTTCCGTTTTGTTTGAATCCAAGAACAGTGTAAACAGGAAGCTTCGCATATCTTCCTATAGAAGCGTTCATGTTCCACTTCTCGTTAATAGCGAAAGATGCGGCCACGCGCGGAGAGAGCGCGTTTAACGGGTTGTTTCCTGTTGTGGTGAATGTATTCATGTCGGTGCGAATTCCGCCTGTTAATGAAAGCCTTTCACCGAACATCTTTTTGTTTATTGAAACGAATGCACCGTAACGCGCAAAGTCGATAGCATTATAGAATGAAAGATCAATTTGAGGAACAATAACAGCTCCTGTGCTATCTGAAATCGCTGGAGCTATTCTAGCGAAGAAGTCGTTGTTGTATTTCACATATTGTGCAGACAATCCGTAAACGATTTTCCAATCTCCGAAGAACTGGTTTACTTCCCAACGCAATTTGTTTTCGATTTCTTGGCTCACACTTTTCAGTGTTCTACGCGATTCATTTTCCACGTCGTTGTCTTCGAAGCGGTCAAGTCTGTTCTCGAACATGTTTCGACTTAAACTTAAATTGTAATAACCGTTATCAAGTGTGTGTTTCAACGTGAGACCAACGGTGTAGTTCCACTGGTTGATGTTAGGATTCGAACGAATGATGTATTCTTTCGACGCGTCAGATTCTTTGGGAACTGCAAATGAAAACTCATCGATAGCACCCAAACCAATGGCAGTTAGCGTATTTTTCTTGTTGAGCTGTGTATTGATTTTGTATTGAAAATCCCAGTAGTTAGGACGAATGGGAAGATCGATTAAGGCGAAGAAGTATTGCAAATACGAACGTCTAACCGAAGCTAAGAATGTGGTGTTCTTTCCAATTGGACCTTCTAAAGTGCCCGCCACTTCTGTGCTTGAGACACGACCGTTTCCTTTCAGTTGTTGCGCGTTTCCGTTTCGTTGTTTGAATTGAAGGACGGAAGAAAGGGCGTTGTCGTATTTCGCGTTGAAGCTACTGCTGTTCAGTGTAGCGGTTTCAATGAAACTTACATTGATAATTCCTTGCGGTCCGCCGGAAGATCCTTGCGTGCTAAAGTGATTGATTTGTGGAACTTCAATTCCATCTAAATAATAAACGTTCTCACTTGGCGCTCCTCCACGAATGAGAAGATCGTTTCTTTCGCCTGCTCCTGAAAGTCCGCCTACACCCGGAAGTGCTTGAATTACTTTCGATATATCGAAGTTTCCACCCGGATTGCTTCGAATTTCTTCTGCGGTAAGGCTTTGCACGCTAAGTGGCGTCTCTGTTGCTTTTCCGTAGGTGTATCGTTTAATCTCGAGCGTGTTCATTTGCTCGCTGCTTCGCTCCAATTCAACCGTAAACGTATTTGTATTTCCGTTTGTAATAACCACGTTGAACAAATCTGTTGAAAGAAAATTCAACAAAGAAATATTCACGTTGTAGGTTCCAGGTTGAATTCGTTCAATGAAAAATTTTCCATCTACATCTGAAATCGCACCCAATGGCGTGTTCTCTAACTTAACAGTGGCACCCACTAGCGGACTTTGGGTGTTTTTGTCAATGACTACACCAGAGATACTTCCGTTTTGTGCGGAAGCAATTGAACAGGCGATGAATGCAATGAAAATGAGAACAGAACGCAACATGATTTTCCTAGGTTTAGTTTCAAAACAAAGGAAATGCAGAATTGTTTATCCGCGCACAAATAACCAACCAATGCCCTTTCCAATACCAACGAAGAGGTATCCGAGCGGACCAAGTTTTTGTTTTTGATTCACATTAACGGTAAGGGTTGAAAAGCGAACGTCGTGTTCCATCTTAATCACTTGTCCGCGTAACTGATCTATCTCTGTATTCAAGCGCTCCAGCTCTTTTTCCACCTTCAATGCGGCTTCAACATTTTCTGCTTTCGCTAACAATTCGAGGTAACGTGTGCGTGCTTTTTCTGCATTGTCGAGACGAATTTTAATATCTGCGTAGTTGTCTGAAACGTCAGTGGTAGATACGCTTTTGCGGGTGAGTTTTCCCAATTTCGAAACTTGTGCAACGGTGCCGTCTAATTTTTCTGATTCAATGCGAATGGTAATTTGGTAGTTGCTTTTGCTGACTACGTATCCTTTTTGTTCTGATGCAATGCGTGTGATTTGCGAAATGGTAGAGTCGGAATTTTTAACGGTTATTCCAATGTTCGCGTTGTACACCAACATTTTCGGACCGCTGTATGAAGTCTTCGAATTAAAATCGCTGTAGTTTTTTCTTTCTTCCTTATCGTAAGTGCCGTTAGCATTGGCGTATAGAGCGTCAGCTTGGACTTCAAACGCTCCATTGGTATTGTTATCGTAATCATAAGCCGCTGATTTTTCGTAAGCGCAAGATGTGAGAAAAGTCGAAGCAAATAGAACGGTTGCAAACAGAAAGGGAATACTCGTTAAACGCATGTTTTGTGTTAGTTTTGTGAAGTCTAAATTAACAAGAGAATGAAGGGTTTATTGTCGCAGTACGAAAATAAGAAACCAGAAGTAGTTTTTGAATGGAACGATCCATATACTGAAGCACAAGGTTGGGTAGTTATAAACTCATTACGCGGCGGAGCCGCAGGTGGTGGAACACGCATGAGAGCCGGGTTAGATAAGCACGAGGTTTTGTCTCTTGCAAAAACGATGGAAGTGAAATTCACGGTAAGCGGACCACAAATTGGTGGCGCGAAGAGTGGGATCAATTTCAATCCGGCCGATCCTCGCAAGAAGGAAGTTTTGAAGCGTTGGTATGCTGCGGTTACCCCGTTGTTGAAACATTACTACGGAACTGGCGGTGATTTAAATGTAGACGAGATTCATGAAGTAATTCCAATGACGGAAGATTGCGGTGTTTGGCATCCGCAAGAAGGTGTGTTCAACGGACACTTCAAACCTACGGAAGCGCAGAAAGTAAAGCGTATTGGAAATTTGAGAGGAGGTGTTGTAAGCATCATTGAAGACGAAAAGTATTCTCCAGATGTGAATATGAAATTCAAAGTAGCCGACATGATTACCGGTTACGGCGTTGCAGAAAGTGTTCGTCATTTTTTCGAAATATGGAAAAATGAGAAGAGCTTAGTGGGCAAGAAAGTGATTGTTCAAGGTTGGGGAAATGTAGGCGCTGCAGCTGCTTTTTATATGAGTCAAGCAGGCGCATCTGTTGTGGGAATTATTGATAGAAACGGCGGATTGATTAATGAGAACGGATATTCATTTGAAGAAATCCGCACGTTGTTTTTGAATCGTGTGAACAACACGTTGGTTGCTGAAGGCATGCTTTCGTTCGAAGAAATCAATTCGAAAATTTGGGATCTTCAAGCCGATGTATTTCTTCCATGTGCGGCTTCACGCTTGGTGAGTCAAGAACAAGCAGAGCGCATGCACAAGGCAGGAGTTTCAGTCATTGCTTGTGGTGCGAATGTTCCGTTTGCTGATCAACAAATCTTTTACGGACCTATTTCGGAATGGTGCGATGCGCATTTCAGTGTTGTTCCAGACTTCATTGCAAACTGCGGAATGGCGAGAGTATTCGCTTATTTAATGAGCGACTCTGAAGTTGATTTATCTGATGAAGGAATTTTCTCTGACACTTCTAAAATTATTGGTGACGCTTTGAAAAATGTTCATCAGCAAGGAAGTGAAGAGCAGTTCGTTTCGAAGCACGCGTTTGAAATTGCATTAAAAAAATTAGTTTAAGATGATCTATTTGCAAGCCGCACCGGAAGGAGCAACCTATGAGAAATCGCTGGATTTAATTGGACTTATCTTCAAGGGAGGATGGGTAATGATTCCGCTTTTGCTTCTCTCTATTTTAACCATTGTGATTGTTATTGAACGATACCTTTTTCTAGGGAAACAAGGTGTTGGAAAGAAGAACAATTTCGAAGGTTTTTTAGCGGCTTTGAAAGTTGGAAACAACAAAGAGGCGATGCGTTTGTGTGAAGAAGACAACGCCGCGTGGTCGCGTATTTTTCAATATGCGGCGCTAACCGAAATCTCTGGCGACGAGCAAGAGAAACTTATGGAGCAAGCGGCCAATGTTGAAGTGGCTTATTTGGAAAGAAGATTGAACGTGTTATCTATTGTTGCCGGAGTAGCGCCACTGTTGGGTTTCATAGGAACCATTGCGGGAGTTATTACAATCTTCTTCGATATTTCAACCACAGCAGACATTAGTATCGGAGTTATTTCGGAAGGTCTTTATCAGAAGATGGTTTCTTCTGCAGGCGGATTGGTGGTTGGAATTATTGCCTTCGTTTTTTATCAGTTGCTACAAAATTCAGTAGACAAGTTTGTGGCGCAAATGGAGGAATATTCTCTTCAACTTAAAACATTATTCCTTCAAGGAAAATGAATATAAAAAGAAGAAAGAAAAGGGGTGCTGTTGTAAACACGCATGCGCTGAACGACATCATGTTCTTCTTGCTTTTGTTTTTTCTAATTCTTTCTACGTTGGCGAATCCGAATGTGATTAAAGTGCTTTTGCCGGAAGCAGGCGAGACGCAGCAACGTGAACCGAAGAAGTCTTTGCAATTGGCCGTGGATGAATATCACGATTATTATCTCGATGGAGAAAAAATGAGCGTTGAGCAATTGGGACAGCGATTGGAGTACATTGGAAAAACTTTTCCAGAGAGTACCTGTTCCATTTCAATGGATCGAAACTTACCTGTTCAAGATTTAGTGGAAGTGATGCAGTTGGGCGCTAAGAGCGACATTCGTATGTATTTAAAAACAAGTAAAATAGAGGGACAATGATTACAGCAATACTAATAATTTTCGTTCTTGCTTATGTGCTCATAGCAGCGGAACATGCGGTGAGAATAGATAAAGCAGCCACAGCATTAATTGCAGGCGTTTTGTGCTGGACGCTTTTAGTTCTTGCTCCAACCGGAATTTCACACGAAGTTTTGGAAGGAAGATTGGGTCATCACATTGAAGAGATTTCCGGAATTTTATTGTTCTTAATGGGCGCTATGACCATTGTTGAAATCATTGATGCGCACAACGGATTCTCAATTATTACGGATCGTATTTCAACAACCAATCAAGTTAAATTACTTTGGATTATTTCAATGCTTTCGTTCTTCTTGTCTGCAGCGTTAGACAATTTAACAACGGCCATTGTTATGGTGAGTTTAGGACGAAAGTTGATTAGTGATCAAAAGTCGCGTTGGTTTTTTGCTGGTATAATTGTTATTGCGGCTAATGCCGGTGGTGCGTGGAGTCCTATTGGAGATGTAACAACTACGATGCTTTGGATAGGCGGACAACTCACTACAGGCCCTGTAATTTCAGAACTTTTTCTTCCAAGTTTAGTGAGTCTGCTGGTCCCTCTAATTGTTTTGTCGTTTGTGTTGAAGGGAAACTTGGAACGTCCGGCCGTAATTCAAATAGAGTCAAGCGATTTAGCTAAATCGAAACAATTGATTGTTTTTTTACTGGGTGTTGGCGGATTGTTATTCGTGCCTGTTTTCAAAACGGCAACACATCTTCCTCCATTCATGGGCATGATGATCTCGGTTGGTGTTCTTTGGCTCGTTACAGACCTTATGAACGGAAGAAAAATGGATTCCGATAAAGCGAAGTATTCAGCGTTGAGTGCATTGCGAAAAATTGATATGCCTTCTGTTCTTTTCTTCTTGGGAATTTTACTTTCAGTGAGCGCATTGCAAGAAGCAGGACATCTCACACAGCTTTCTTTTTGGTTGAAGGAACAACTCAACAACACTTATGCAATAAACATTGCGATTGGTATCCTTTCGGCTATTGTAGACAACGTTCCTTTGGTTGCAGCAAGCATTGGAATGTATCCGGTTGAAGCAGCAGGCACTGCTGATGTATGGGCTTCGTACTTTGTGCAAGACGGAACGTTCTGGCATTTCTTGGCCTACACTGCAGGCACCGGCGGCAGTATGCTAATCATAGGATCTGCCTCAGGTGTTGCTGCAATGGGGCTAGAGAAGATGTCGTTCACATGGTATTTGAAAAACATTTCTTTGTGGGCCCTACTGGGTTTCTTTAGTGGCGCTGGAGTTTATATTCTCATGCACCTCTAATTAATTTTCAATTACAAATTTTTCAGTCTTCGTCTTTCCATCTTCCAATACAAATTGTAAGAAGTAAATGCCGTTTGGAAAAAGTATATCGAATGAAATCTCAGAGCACTGCTGTTCCAATCCTTCTTCAATTACACTTCCTGAAGTCGAGAGTATTTTCCATTTTACAGATCTGTTTTTCCTGTCGAGTTTCAATTTGAATTCGCCATTGTTGATGGAAGGAATTATTTTTCCCGTATGAACATTCATTTGCTTATCATTGGAAAAGCAGGTGAAGAACAAGACTTCTTGCGGACCGAGAATTTCAATTCCGAATGGAAAATTTGAATTGCTTAAACTCGTGAAGATTGAATCGTTCACGGTCGAAGTTAACGCTGTTGTGTTGTTCAATTCATGCGCTGTGAGGGCTTTCCAATACAGCAGCTCCTCCAATTCCTCACCTTCGATGTTGCATGTGTTCAGTTGGTCTAGAATGGCGTGACACAAACTTGAATTTCCCAATGAGCGGAAGAGTTGTGCTTTAGAAAGTTCAATCCAGAATTGTGAATGGAAGGAAGAGTCACTCACGACGCTGTCTGTACAAGCGTTCAAGGCATTCACATATCGTTGCACTGCAAGCTCAAACGACTCTGAATTGTTTTCAGGAATTATTTCTCCGCGAAGAACAAGTTCTTCAATCATCTTTTTCATCATACCTATTCCCCAGTTCGACAATGAACGTATCTCGCTGTTGCCTCGATCCAATGGCGTTGTTAGAATTTCATGAAAGAGTTTGATGGAACGTTTTCCTTCAAACAAACTGTCGGTTGCGTAAGCCAATGTTGCTGCCAACGAGAGCGCAGAATCTAAAGGCATTTGTCCGTATTCTGTGGTTGAAATCAAAGGCAAATCGGAAAGTGTCTTTTGTTGCGTATTCGCTTGCGTCATTGATTTCGTTGGACTGAGAATTCCGATGACTGAAGGACATAGCGTAGAAACCGCGGCTGATGGACTAAGCAAGATTGCGCAAAGGTTTCCGTTAGCACAAGTGTTCGATGTGTAGAGTGCAATGCCTGAGCTACCCGATGCAATAGGAAGCCATTCGTTTTGTGCACTGGCTAATGCAATGGGCGCGCAATTCGCAGAGGTGATGGTTGCAATGTTTCCACACAGATTGCAATCGCTCGCACCACTGAAAGCGTTGAATCCTTTGTTCAATAAGGGTGTTGAGCTGTGGTAGAAATGAACGTGCTCGTCGTTCAATTCGAAAACATTGTATCCGCCCGCGCTGCTCGAAGACATGTTTAACACACATCCTTTTCCAATTTCCAGAGCCGTTCCGTTCTGTGAAAATTCAGAACAGCGAATGGTGAATACGCCCCCTTTCTTTTGTGCCGCGATTGCGTTGTTGTTGAAAGTGCACGAGGTCAATCCGATTTCAATTAGACTGTAATCTGAAAGTGCAACAGCGTTGTTTGAGAAAACTGAATTTTTGATTTTACTCAATGATTTCAAATGTTCAGAGAACAGATTAGAAGCATTGAATAGACATTCTTCGAAATTGAAGTTTCCATAACGAACGCTAATCGCGCTGCTGTTAGTGAAATCTGAATTCACTGCCGATAATTTTCCATAGTTGCTTTTTATTTTGCAATTGTTGGAAGAAGAGTTTAAGAAGGAAAGGCTGTTGTAGTCGACTTGACACAATGCATTTTCAGCACCGATGATTTCTGTGTTGTTGAAGAACATTCTCTGGTAGGAAAGCAGCGTTGCGTTTTCTTCAAGTTCAATTTTTCCGTTTTCAAATCGGATATAATTGGTGGTGCCAGATTCGTTGAACATGGCGCCTTCATGAATACGCAATAGTGTGTTTTCGGAACCGACTCCTTCCACATGCATGCGGCTTCCCGACGCGAAGATCACGTCTGTTTCATTCCACGAAGAATACACATCGAACCCTCCTTGAATAGCTTCAACATTTAAATCAGCTTGTGCGTTTAAGTGAAGCTGTCCGCCATGAAATTCAATGGAAGCGTCTGTGTTATTCAAGACTACTTCTCCTGAAGAGAAAACGATTTTCCCTCCTGGAAGAAGCACAACTTTCCCTTCCACTTGAAGCGTTCCTCCGAGTAGGTTTAAGGTTGAATTGTTTTCTAGAATCAGTTGTCCATTCGGATGAATGAATAACGTTCCATTATCTTGAAGATTAATGGTTGTTGTTTCTTGAACATGCAGTGAAGCGTTTACTGTGCCTGTTGCATCTCCAATTTGAAGACTTCCTCCTTCACGAATATCAACGCTTCCTTGTCCGCAGTCAACGCCTGTTTCAATGTTTACTTCATCGCCAGGAAAGACAAGGCTGTTCAAAGAAGAATGACTTTCGCCCAGTGCACCAATGCTTACTATGGAATTGTTTTCAATGGTTGTTGAAGGAAGAACTTGCAAACCTGAATTTCCAAAGTTGAAGTTCAATCCGTTTTCGACATTCATTCTAAAAACCGAATGTCCATTCGGTAGTTCATCGGCGAATACTTCTTCAGCAATGAACGCGAGGTTTCCGTAGTTGATTCCAGAGTGTGGTTGATTGTTTCCGGAAGGGGCATACCAATTGTCGAAAGGAATTTCTTCTTCATTTATGGCAGTGAATGGTTCATTAGCATTGCAATGGAGCGCACTTGTTGTCGGGACGAAGTTGTGATACAATTCGAATTGATCGGCGTTGATGGTGCCACACGCACTGTTGAACGCAGCGGTTTCGTTGATTGCGTCTACAAACTCTTTGATGGAAGAGGAGTATCCTCCGCACGAGTAGTCGAACGGAAGTGCGTTCACCGAAACCATTGGTCTAGCGCTGTATTGCGAAATGGAGATGCTTAAAAAATCGAGGTCTACTTCAGTGAGTTTTAAGTCCGCAATAACCCTGTGCGTGCTTGTATTTTCAACATAGTCGTTCGAACCGGGTAGCGGAAAAAATTTCAATCTGAATTCATCTCCGTCTACGAAGTTCGATGCATTACATGATTCCGTAAGCAAAGGTTCAGTTGTGTTGGTTGAAAGTCCAATTCCATTTTTACTTCCATTCGCAACTGCAATGTTTCTGCAATTTTTGGGAAGTCCCATGTTGTGGAGTTCAGATTGAAAGTTCAGGAAGTTGGTTGGAAGAAGGGGATCGGGAACACCCCATTGGTAGAAGAGTAATTGTTGTGCTGCTGGACGTTGTAGCTTATCGTATACGAAGCTATGTGCAGCTGAGCTGTGCGGAGCCATAAAGTGTAATGTCGATTGAAGGCTCAGTGGAATGTAGGCACCTAAATGGGGCGCATCGAGGCTTATGTAAAGACGTGCACAATGTTGTTTGTTTTGAAGTTCCATAGTTCGAAGGGCGTAGCGCGAAATAAGTCCCCCCATACTTGCGCCCGCAACGACAATGCTTTCATTGCTGTTCTTGTGCGCATTGCAGAGGCGAATGATTTTTTCAACCAGTGCTGCATTTTCTCGAATGTCGCGCGCTCCGTCGTAAAAATCGACAAGCACTAAATCATATCCATGCTGTTGCAGCGTGTCTATCCAATAGGGCATCAATTGCAGCATAGCGTACTGCCCGGTTGAAGCACCAGAAGAGAATGCATCCCATCCAAACGTTCCATTTCTTGTAGGAAGATGATCAGTCCCGAAGTCAATTCCTTCAACAAAAATAAAAGGCTTATCGAAGACTCCGTCTGTGCTCAGCAGGGTGTAGGCATTGCCTTTCACGAAATCGTTTCCAACAAGCGTGTCAATTTCGAAGGAACTGCTTACTTGCCACGGTGCAGTGTCTGGGTTAATCAAGCTCTTTGTTTCAACTTGAAATTTGATTCCTGTTTTTTTTACTGTACCGTTCACGGAATATTTTACAGCAACAGAAAACCAATTTATGTTGGAAGGAATAATGGTTGAAATGGAATTGTTGCCGAGCGAATTCCATGTCAATCCTTCATCGAAACTGATTGCTTGAATGGTCGTGTTTGAATAGTAGTTCGAGTGAATGAAGTTACTTGTGTTGAACACATGAACTCCGGGAGTAAGTGTATGCGAATTACTCAGAATGAATTGGCTGGTATCGGCCGCAT
>JANQWV010000070.1:0-83620 GCA_030729695.1 Flavobacteriales bacterium
ATGCAATACTTGCTGCAAAGAAGGTAAGAGAGGTTAAGAAAATGGGAAGAGAGGGGAAGAAATTTTTGATGCGGTTTTTCATAGCATTGTAAAGTTCAGTTTAGCTGAAATTCAGCCAAAGTTTAAGGTTGTTCAAATATAACATGCTGTTGATTTAAATAAAGGGGTAAATGAAAAGATTTTACAGCCTTTGGCGAGGGCAACTTGCGCTGCGAGGGCGAAATGCTTCGCGAGGGTCTATAGACGAGGGCAACTGGCGCTGAGAGGGTGAATTCTTCACGAAGGTTCTTCGGACGAGGGTTTAACAACGAAGTTCCAATTACGCAGTAGGAATTATGAAATAGGAATTACGATCAAAAGGTAAGAGAAGTCTAGAAAGGGGAAGAAAAGGGAAGATTTAACAACGCAGTTCCAATTATGAAATAGGTATTACGAAGTAGGAATAAAACCGAAGGTTTTCCAATAACGTAGTTCAAACTTATGCTGCTTCAATTTCTCCCACAGCCTCTGTCAATATTGACTTTTTTGATTAAAATTCAGTTCAGCACTAGCATAAACATTCGACAAGTAAGTTGATTTCTATTCAGAAATTCACAAAAAAAACCCGCTTTCACGGACTTTAAATCTTACACTAAAAACAATGGCAAAAGACGTTATTCAATTTCAAGATGAGATAAACAATCGAATTAGATACTTTCAAAATCACTACGTGATATTGGATTCTGACCTTGCACATTTCTTTCATGTAGAAACTAAAGTCTTAAATCAGGCTGCACAAAGAAATTCGAAGCGATTTCCACCTGAATTCAGATTTCAAATCTCTGAATCTGACTTTAATTCTTTGAAGTCACAAATTGTGACTTCAAAAGGAGGGAATAGAAAACTACCTTGGGCCTATACAGAACATGGTATTGCTATGATGGCTACATTGTTGAGAAACGACATTGCAATTGCCATGAGCATAGAAATAATAAAGGCCTTTATTACTATGAGGAGAATTCAAACAAACTACTCTAGTTTAATTGCTCGAATTGAATTGTTGGAAGAGTTCAAAACCGAATCATCTGTAATTCTAAAACGTCTTGTATCAAATGAGAATGAAGTCTATCAAAGCAAATCAGGTATCTTTTTCGACAATGAAATCTTTGATGCTTATGTATTCAGTAGCGAACTAATCATGAAAGCAAAAAAGTCAATCATTCTAATCGACAACTACATCGACGAAACCACTTTGCTTCAACTTTCAAAAAGAAACAAAAAAGTGCAATGTATCATTTATACTGAAAAATTAACTGCTCAACTTAAACTCGATTTAGAAAAACACAACGCGCAATACCCTCCCATTGAAATCCGAATTCTGAAAAATGCTCATGACCGTTTTCTAATTATAGATGAAAAGGAACTTTATCACCTCGGCGCATCTCTCAAAGACCTTGGGAAAAGATGGTTTGCCTTTTCAAGAATGGATGGGTTTGTAAAAGAAGTTCTCAATCACCTTCGGTGATCAATTCTTTGAATCAATCTTTCAGATCAATCACTGCGTGATCAAACCTTCGGTGAAATCGGAACGATTGATTGCGGAGCAATTGATCTGACAAAGTCAGATTGATCATCGAAGATGATTGATCACTTCGTGATTGATCCGAAGGAGTAAAATTTCTCCCGCTCCGCCAAAAGCACCTCCAACTTATATCGTAAATCCCCTTCACTCAAAAGCGGACGCTTCGCGCGCTCGGCTGGTGTGTTGAGTCTATTGAACAACTCGTCAATAGACACTTCCAAATACCACACTTCAAAATGATTCAAAGAGAATTCAACTTTCTCTTCAGTGATGAAAAATCCTGCTCCCGCTGAAATGATTCCCACCGGTTCGTTCACAATCGCTTTCACCATGGAAAATTCTTCCTCACGAAATTTCTCCCACCCATGCTCCTCCACAAATTCAGCAATACTCCTTCCCCACTTCAACTCCAACATCTCATCTACTTCATAACACGACACACCCCGCTCAACAGACAACTGCCTCGCCTTTGTCGTCTTCCCACTACCGGGCATTCCAACTAATAAAATGTGTCTATTCATACTCTTATTTTTTTGCATCATCCACGAAGTGGTCATCACAACGTGTTGTGTCATCCGCACCGCGGTCATCCACAAAGTGGTCATCGCAAAGCGTCTTGGTAAAAGTAAATTAATTCAGAGGTACATTTGTAGCATGATGAGATTTACTTCCTTATTGCTTCTATTCATTGGCCTAAACGCTTTCGGACAGAAAAAAAATACGTCCTATTCAGACCAACAATTACCAACGTTGGTTATTGGCGTAACCGTTGACCAAATGCGCAACGATTACATCGACCGCTTCTGGAACGACTACTGCGAAGGTGGATTCAAACGCCTCGTGCGCAACGGCGCATACGCGCGCAACTTGCAATACAACTACATGCCCACCTACACGGGTCCAGGACACGCCGCAATATTCACAGGCACTTCACCAGCATACAACGGTATAGTTGCAAATGACTGGTTCGAACGGAAATACAATCGCATGACCTACTGCTCAGGCGACTCTACCGTTACCGGAGTTGGTACTTCCGCAGCAGCCGGAAAAATGTCACCGCACTACCTGAAATCGAGCACCATTGGCGACGAACTGAAACTCTTCACCGCAGGAAAATCGAAAGTCATTGGCATCTCACTTAAAGACCGTGGCGCTATTCTTCCCGCTGGAAGAACGGCCAACGCAGCCTACTGGTTTGTAGGTGGAGAAGAAGGCGTGTGGGCTTCAAGCAGTTGGTACATGCGCGAACTTCCAAAATGGGTGCAAGACTTCAACACCAACGGAAAAGCAAAAGCCTACGCCGCTTCAACGTGGAGCCTGCTTCTTCCTGAAGAAAATTACACCGAAAGCATCGAAGACAACAACGCCTACGAAATGCCTTTCAAACCGTTGCTTCGTCCTGTCTTCCCCTACAACATAGACACACTGAAGAAACACAACGGTGGTTACGAAATCCTCAAAGGCGTGCCTATGGGAAATTCGCTTACGCTCGATTTCGCATTGGCCGCTATAGATGGAGAGCAATTGGGAAAGAACAACACCATTGACATGTTGTGCTTGAGTTTCTCTTCTACGGACTATGTTGGACATCAATTTGGAATTCATTCAAAAGAATTACAAGACACATATATTCGTCTCGATCGCGAACTAGAAAAATTATTGTTGGAACTCGACAAGCGCTTTGGAAAAGACAACTACCTCTTGTTCTTAAGCGCCGATCACGGTGGTGCTCCAACGCCAAGCCTTATTCAGAAATCGAATGCATACGCAGGATATTGGTCCTCTGATGCTTTCGAAGACAAAGCCGAACTTTTTATGAATTCGAAATACGGACAAGGTAACTGGATTCTAAACGAAAGCAACCTGAACCTATTCATAAACCGAACGCTCGTTCGGGAGAAGAATATGAAGTTGGAAGACATGCAACGTACACTCGCTAAGTGGGCTGAAGAACAAGATTATGTTACCAAAGCTTTTGCAAGTTGCGATCTTACCGAAGAAAACTACAACGATGGTCTTGGCAAGAAAGTTCAACTCGGATTTCTTCCTGCACTTTCTGGAGATGTGATCTATGTGCTTGAACCTGGATTTATGGAATACTCTAGACAAGGCACCACACATGGCTCTCCGTATGCCTACGACTCACAGGTGCCCTTCTTGATGTACGGAAAAAACGTTCCTGCAAGTACAAACTTTGCAGCACACAGCATTACCGATATAGCACCAACCATTTGCAGCTATTTGCGCATAGGAAACCCTAACGCATGTATTGGCAATCCAATCATTAGCTTCCTCAGACCTACTAAAAAATGATTCATGTTTCATTAAGCACGCCGCGCATTCACAGAAAAATGGTGAAGGTGCGCGTGACATTCAGCCACTCAGAAGAAAATCAAATCGTTCAACTTTCCTCGTGGAGACCGGGGCGATATGAAATGGGAAATTTCGCGAAAAACATTTCGCACGTGAAAGCATTCGATTCGTCGAACATCTCCCTTGAAGTTAGAAAAATCGAGAAAGACAAATGGTGCATCGCTTGCAATGCCAACGAGCAAATAATCTTTGAATATTTTTATTGCGCAGCAGAGCTCAACGCTGGAAGCACTTACGTGAACAGCCAAATGCTTTATGTGAATCCAGTGAACTGCATTCCCTTCCTTCCGGGAAGAGCGAATGAAAATTATAGCGTTGAGATTCTTGATTCCTATGCGCACCTCTCCTGCGGACTTCCACACGAAGGAAATAAACTATTCGCTCAAAACTTCGATGAATTAGCAGACTCGCCGTTCGTTGCTTCACACAACAGAGAAGTGCTTTCGGAAAATATTGACGGTGTTACCTTTCAAGCAAACATCTTCGGAATTACGAATCTGAATTTCGAACGTTTCTGGAACGACGTACGCTCATACACTCAACTTCAATTGAATATTTTCGGAGAGTTTCCCGTTTCGAAATACCGCTACTTACTTCACTTCACGCCTTACTTCATGCATCACGGTGTAGAGCACACGACAAGCACAGTGATTGTTATGGGACACGGCGAAAACTTCGACCGTGAAGAAAAACACAACGAAATGCTGGCCATCTGCAGCCATGAGCTCTTTCACACCTGGAACGTAAAAACCTTACGTCCGGTTGAAATGATGCCCTACGATTTCACGAAAGAAAATTACACACAACTCGGATACGTTGACGAAGGAGTGACTACCTATTACGGTGATCTCTGTTTACGCCGCAGCGACGTTTGGAACAACGACCTCTGGAAAAATTCGTTGGAAAAATGGTTGAACACTCACCACAGAAACTACGGAAGATTCTCGTACAGCGTTGCAGACAGCAGCGTGGATACTTGGCTCGACGGTTATGTCCCGGGGGTTCCTTGGAGAAAAGTTTCCATCTACAACGAAGGCGCTTTGCTTTCCATGATTCTCGATATTGAACTTATTGCAGCTACGGAAGGAACGAAATCGTTAGACGATGTGATGCACAGCATGTACCACACCTTCGCGAAAAACAACAAAGGGTATTCGGTTGACGACTATTGGCAAACGCTTGAAGCAACAGGACTCTCAAACGCAAACGAATTCAGAACGTACATTGCTGAAAAGGCTGTTGATTATTCAGAATATCTACAAAAAGCTTTCAGCAAAATTGGTGTTGAATTAGCCTGGTCGCCATCAACAATTGCAACCGAACGATTGTTCGGTTTTAGTGTAGACATCATGAATGAAAAGTCAATTGTCACCTCCATTTGCCCTGATTCGGCAGCAGATTTGGCGGGGTTATGGTACGGTGACGAGATAATTGAAATTGACGGTATTGGTGTTTCCAAGAATGTTCAATTCCTGTTAGAAAATTGCACCTCATCAAACATTCGATACATTAGAAACAAGGTTGGATTCGAAACTGAACTGACTAGCAATTCAAAACATCCTAACATTCAAAAAGTAGAGATTATTTTTCCAACCCAACCCACTCAGTTATTCCTTCAATGGATTGGTCAACGTTTCAAATAAAAAGAACCCTCATATTTGATCGTCTCATTGCCGCCGATTTTCTCAAATTCCACAATGTAAAAATAAGTTCCAGTATTAAAATCAGCGGGGTCCCAAAAGCCCAATAGGTCATTGAATTCACCCAACTCTTGACCCCATCGGCTAAATATTTTACAAGAGAAATTCTCAAAAGCTTGCACCACTGCTGTATTCGAATTCAACAAACGGAAATCATCATTAATACCGTCACCGTCTGCTGTTACAATATTTGGATAAATTAATTCTACCGTGGAAATAACAACAGGAAACACAAAATCTTCACTGCATGCATCTGTGCTGATGTTAAGGGTTACTGTGCCTAAAATATCCGATAAGTATGAATAATTTGTAAGTTCAACATTGGTTTGAATATCTGCACTTCCGTCACCTGGATTCCAAACATAGGTTTCATTAATCCCATTGGATCCTGCATTAAATTCCCAAGTAAAGTCATTGCCATCATTGGAATTAATTACACTCGGTGATGCATTAATACTTTCAACATTTACAGTAAAAGATGCAGAACTACTGCAACCATGGATATCTATGCCCCAAACAGTGTATGTTGTAGTAGAATTCGGAGATACATTTAAAAAACTGCCTATATTTAAATCGGGTTGCCAAGTGTATCCGTTTGCACCTACTGCTGTCAAGTCACTCGATTCTCCCTCGCAAATAAGATTATCTCCTGAAATAGTGACTGTCGGATTAGGTAAAACAGAAACAATAACCTGATCTGAATTAACACATCCATTCGCATCCGTTCCAACAACCGTATAATTCGTTTGTGTCGATACTGATGCTACAACGGACGATCCTGTGATTGTATTCAAACCGGTTGAAGGAGACCATTGATACGTATTACCTCCAGTCGCCGTTAAACCTGCGGATTGTCCTGGACAGTGTGCCATGTCAGAGCCTGCATCAATAGTTGGTAGTGCATATATCTGCATGGTTTGATTCGCTGAAGATGGACACTGACCTGCTATTGAATAAATTAAGGTTATAGTTTCTGGGGCGTTCGGGACAAGCACTCCATTTACCAAAGATGCATTCCCATTAACAGTCCATGTGCCTCCAATTGGAGATGCGCTCAATGCTGTAGTCGTATTATTGAGGCAGATTCCGATGGGGTTATTCAAGGTTATTATTGGAGTTGTGAAAACATCAATTGAACTTGACTCTGTAACTGTGCAAACACCATTAGAATAGGTATATGTTGCCACTGTGGGATTGGACCCTTGCGCTGGAGAATAGACCCCTGAGGAACTGATTCCCGTGCCCGACCAAACACCACCTGGAGGTGAGGGATTAAAATTAATCTGCGCATCTGTGTTGCATACATAAGATGGGCAATTTAAATTGAGCACCGGTTCATTCTGAACGATTACTTCCGCAGATGTGGTGCATGTATTTGTTATGTCTGAGTATGAAACAGAATATGTTCCTGAAGTACTTTGATTAAAGGTACCGCTTGCATCTGCAACTGCACCAGACCAGACACCGCCGAGAGGAGATGCCGTAAGATTCACTGCTGTATTTACGCAAACGAATAAATTTCCTGTGATCTGAGGGAATGGAATAATTTCTATCGTTTCTGAAATTACAGATGCACAATTCGCTGTGGAATAATTATATGTATAATCAGAAACACCAATAGGCAAGGCACCCGGATCAATTATACCGGATGAATTAGCAACTCCACTCCACGTTCCCCCTGGAACATTCACTCCAACTGTTAATGGCGGGACGTTCTGACAGACCATTGAAGGTGCCGTTAAAAATATTTGTGGAAGGGCCTCTGCAAAAATTTCAAAGGATTGAGAATTGCCAGTACACCCATTTAAAGTTGGGGTGTATGAGATGGTGGCACTTCCAGCAGTGGCATTAAATGAAGCAATGTTTCCAATTCCAGTGGCTGCTATGCCTATTCCAGGATTTGAATTACTCCAATTAACTGACGCATTCGGATTAGTTGTAAAATTTATAGCCTGAACTGTGCTACCCTCGCACAAAGAAATATTGTTTAAAGCACTAGAACTTGGAGTTGTGTTAACGGTTACACTAAAATTTATTGGCACGCCTGAGCAGCCGTTATATGTCGGAAGTAATGTTATGTTTCCCAACGAACTCAATCCTTGAGAAGAAGCAATAAATGGTAAAATATTTCCTATACCCGACCCCGATAATCCAATTGAGGTATTGGAGTTCGTCCAATTAAGAGTCGCATTTGAAGGAGAAACATTAAACGAAGGTATACTCACCAAGTTACCTGAGCAAGCGACAACATTCGAGACAGGAGAAAGAACAGGAAGCGCTGTTATATTAACCGTTGTTGTAGATGAACAAGTTGCAAGACCAGTAGCGGTAACCGTGTAGGTGCCGGACATTAACCCCGTCGTGCCGCTCAAGACAACGTTTTGTCCTGTTGAAGAATAACCATTCGGGCCTGTCCAAGTATAACCAGTGGCACCACTAACAGCGCTCGCATTTAGTGAAACAGAATTTCCAGCGCAAGCAGTGCCGCTGTTCGATGCGGAAACCGTGCACTGGGGAAGACAAGATGCTGGTGCAGTAATGTTTTGATTCAAATTACAAAGATTATCCGCCGAAAACGAGGCTGATAATGTGCAGGGCAATCCATTCGAAGGGAGTCCGGTAAGAGTATATGACAATGGACTCACCCATGGTCCGGGAATTGTTGTTGAGACTCCGCAGGAAGAAGTTACCGTTAAAGTGCCGCTAGTGGGTGGATTAGTGAATGTTATAGAACCGGTAACATTATAAGTATTTGAAGCCGGAATGCAAGCCCCAGGGACAGCAGTAAAAGCGGTCATATTACAAAGAATATTGCAATTCGTAGTAGCGGTACCCCCACTTTGGCTGAACGTTATGTTCGTGGGCATATTTGAAAAATTTGTAATTACCATGACATAATATTGCCCGGCTATAGCATTTGCAATATTGGCCGTTTCCGAGGAGGCTGTAGAAAAGGAACAACTCAAAGGCGTTCCGGTAAGCTGAGTGCAAACATTGGTCAAGGTTGAAAAAGGTCCCCACAAGGCATAGTCCACGTCAACCCCGGCAGTGCTAGCCATGGAAATTGCAAGCGGACCTCCGTTCTGAATTTGCATATAGTACCAAGCCGGATTCGGGGTAATAATAAGACAACCGTAATTAACACCTGCTTGAGCGGTTGTATTTTGGGCTCCCGGGAAGGTATAAGTGGTTCCCGTGCAGAAAGGCTGCGCTCCCGAGCACAATCCAGAGGCTGGCGGCGGTGGCGGTGGCGGTGTACCGCATCCAACCAATGCTGTCCAACCCGATAAATTTATACTATTGTCTGAAACAAAGACAAATGTTAAACAATTGGAAGCTCCTGAAACATTGCCAGGAGAAACACTACCGGTATATGCGCCTACTAAGGGCGATGCCGCACTAGGGCCATTGTAGATGTAAAGGAAATCCCAATTGTTTTCGATATTAAACGAACTAAACTGAGCATATATATTTTGGCCTGGGGTAGCGCAAAAAACCATAGTCAAGTTTACGCCATTTGTATAATTCACTAAAGGACCACTCTGATCATAAAAATTAACTGTAGAACCACAAGAAATATTAACAGTGGTATTCGACATATTATAATTTTGAGCCTTTAAGTCAAACGACAAACTCAAACACAAAACAATTACAATTGAACAGTATAACTTCACAATGAATCGATTTAAGGTACATAAAGGTACATAAATCTATCTGAACAAAAAAAAGGCCTTGAAATTCAAGGCCCTTTTTATTTTCTTCGATTCAGAATTACTTCTTCTCGTCTTTTACTTCTTCAAAGTCAACATCGGTTACTTCACCGTCGTTGCCTCCTGCTTGTTGCTCTCCAGCACCTGCATCTGCAGCTCCGCCCGCGTTGTTGTACATGTCTGCACTAGCCGCTTGGAACACTGCATTCAATTTATCCATAGACGCTTTAATGGTGTCTAGGTTCTTTTCTGCGTGTGCTTTCTTCAACTCTTCCAAAGACGCTTCAATTTCTGTTTTCTTATCTGCTGGAAGTTTATCTCCGAACTCTTTCAATTGCTTGTCTACTTGGAAAATCAATGAATCAGCTTGGTTCACAACGTCTGCTTCTTCTTTCGCTTTGCGATCTGAGTCTGCATTCATCTCTGCTTCCTTCTTCATCTTCTCGATGTCTTCTTTGCTTAATCCGCTAGAAGCTTCGATTCTGATGCTTTGCAATTTGTTGGTTGCTTTATCAAGCGCAGATACATTAATGATTCCGTTCGCATCAATATCGAAGATAACTTCTACTTGTGGAACCCCTCTTGGCGCTGGTGGCAATCCGTCTAAGTGGAATCTTCCAATGGTACGGTTGTCCTTCGCCATGGCACGCTCACCTTGCAATACGTGAATCTCTACGCTTGGTTGATTATCGCTAGCCGTTGAAAACACTTCAGACTTCTTCGTTGGAATAGTCGTGTTCGCCTCAATCAACTTCGTGAATACACCACCCATGGTTTCAATTCCCAATGAAAGCGGAGTAACATCTAGCAACAACACGTCCTTCACTTCTCCAGTTAATACACCTCCTTGAATTGCAGCTCCGATAGCTACTACTTCATCAGGATTCACTCCTTTGCTTGGATCTTTTCCGAAGAAACTCTTCACTGCATCTTGAATTGCAGGGATACGTGTTGATCCTCCTACTAAGATAATTTCATTGATGTCGTTTACAGACAAACCAGCGTTCTTCAATGCACTTTCGCAAGGAGCAATGGTTCTGCGAATCAACGAATCTGCTAACTGCTCGAACTTCGCACGAGTCAACGTCTTCACCAAGTGCTTTGGTATTCCGTCAACAGGCATGATGTATGGCAAGTTAATCTCAGTTGTTGAAGAGCTAGACAATTCAATCTTCGCTTTCTCTGCACCTTCCTTCAAACGTTGAAGAGCCATTGGATCTTTCGAAAGATCTAAATTTCCATTTTCATTCTTGAATTCTTGAACCAACCAATCGATGATTACTTGGTCGAAGTCATCTCCACCCAAGTGCGTATCTCCGTCTGTTGACAATACTTCAAATACGCCGTCACCTAACTCAAGAACAGATACGTCATGCGTTCCACCACCACAGTCGAACACCACAATCTTCATCTCTTGAGACTTCTTGTCTAATCCATATGCCAATGCCGCTGCAGTTGGCTCGTTAATGATACGCTTCACTGTTAATCCAGCAATCTCCCCTGCTTCTTTCGTAGCCTGACGTTGCGCATCGTTGAAGTATGCAGGAACGGTAATCACCGCTTCGGTTACTTCTTGACCCAAATAATCTTCAGCTGTCTTCTTCATTTTTTGAAGAATCATGGCTGAAATTTCTTGTGGAGTATACGTGCGGTCGTCGATTTTCACGCGAGGCGTGTTGTTGTCGCCCTTCACTACCGTGTAAGGCATGCGCGTTGCTTCTTTCTCCGTTTCTGCGAATGATGATCCCATGAAACGTTTGATACTTGAAATGGTTTTTGTTGGATTCGTAATGGCTTGACGCTTTGCAGGATCTCCTACTTTACGCTCACCACCTTCTACGAAAGCAACAATAGAAGGCGTGGTGCGCTTTCCTTCGCTGTTCGCGATAACCACGGGCTCGTTTCCTTCCATCACAGATACACACGAATTCGTGGTACCGAGGTCAATGCCTATTATTTTACTCATGTTCTTAAATTTTCAATTTGTTTCACCCCGCATTTCAACCAATATGCCATTGAGAAATCAGGAGTGAAATCTGACAGAACTGTCAGCATTTTCTGACACACCTCCTGAACCGCCCGACAAATCAGCGCGGTAGATACAAATCGAAGTGCTCTTTGCGCATTCTTCCATTCAGGAAGATCACACCGAACCAATAGAAATCGAGGCTCAATTCAATGCGAGAATCCGCACATATTTTTTTCCAAGCGCGCATCATTCCTTTGCTCCAATAGATGTCGTCGAAGACAATGCACGTGATATTTTTATGTTGAAGTAATACCTCGAAATAGCGAAGCGTAGCCTCTTCCGTATGGTTTCCATCTACATAAACCAATTCCATTTCAGGAAAGGTGTTTAAAGTAGTTGGAAGGGTGTCGTTGAAATTTCCTTCAACCACCTCGATATTATTTTTCTGGAAGGAATGAAAAAGAGATCGCGCTTCTGCTGCATGGGTGGGGTCCCCTTCCAGCGTTATTATTTTTTTTGTGGAATGAAGGGCCTCTGATAAATAAAGTGTACCTATTCCGAAATGCGTTCCTATTTCCAACAGCCCGGAAGGCTTTAGGTGTTCAACCAACAAATGAAGGGCTTCACCTTTTTTCTTCGGCATGGCGCTGGAAGCCACAGAACGCGAATAGGTGCGGGTAGTCTGAAGGCCTTTGCTTCCTGCACCGAAGTCTTTCACCACATAGACAGTATCGTTCGCCAACAGTTTTCTGCGCGCTTCTTCAATTGGATTCCAAACAGCAGGACGCTGCTGCTTCAGCACATCGGTAATGAGTTTGAAAACAAACGGAGAATGAACACCGTGAGGTCCTTTCGCAAAAAGTAAATGTTTGAGATAAGGAAGCAATAACATTACTTCTGTCCTTTTTCAAGTCGCTCTATACGCTCGAGCAATTGCGGCAATCGGCGATGAATAATGTACGATTTCTTGAAGTCCATGGTATCCACAGCCGGTGTTCCTTGAAGAACCACATTCTCTTTCAATACCGAGGCACTGATTCCTGTTTGAGCAGCGATTTTCACGCCGTTCGCTATGGTCAGATGTCCTGCAATACCAACCTGTCCGCCTATCATACAGTTCTCACCAATCTTGGTGCTTCCCGCTATTCCGGTTAAAGCAGCAATGACGGTGTTCTTTCCAATTTCAACGTTGTGCGCAACCTGAATAAGGTTGTCTAACTTCACTCCTTCACGAATAATGGTAGAGCCTAAAGTAGCGCGGTCAATGGCGGTGTTCGCGCCTATTTCAACGCGATCTTCAACAACTACATTTCCTATTTGAGGCACCTTCGCATAACGATTGTCTGCTTGAGGTGCGAAACCAAATCCGTCTGCGCCAATGATAACACCCGCGTGCAACGTGCAATTCGAACCAATCACACATTCGCTATAAACTTTCACACCTGGATGTACCATGGTGAAATCTCCAATCTTCACATGCTCACCTAAATAAGACTGCGCCATAATCATCGCGTTGTTTCCAACGGAAGCTCCGGCTTCAATCACCACTCCTGCTCCAATGTGCACGTTTTCACCGATGACAACTGAAGCATCAATAACAGCAGATGCATGAATACCCGGACGTGGTCTTTTAAACTGGCTGTATGCCTCTAACAACTTCGCGAAACTTCCGTATGCATCTGCAACACGAATAAGCGTGAGTGTTTCGGGCAATGCTTGCTCGGCAACGAAATCGTTTGAAACAATAGCAATGCTCGCACCTGTTGAATAGATATGAGAAATGTATTTCGGATTGGCCAGAAACGTTAGCGTTCCTGCTTTGCCTTCTTCAATTTTAGAAAGACCTGAAACTTCCGCTGAAGAATTTCCTTCAACTGTTCCTTCCAACATACCGGCAATTTGCTCCGCCGTAAATTTCATACGAAATAGATTTGAATGCGAATATACTTCTCAATTGGCAAAGACTTATTTCATCTTTGCTCCAATCGATTGAATGTCTTTGAAAAAGTCGGGATACGACTTCGAAATAACCTCCGGATTTTGTAACACGGTCTTCGCCCCTGCAATTCCGAAAAGCGCACCTGCCATGACCATGCGGTGATCCTTGTGCACATTCCAAACGGCAGGACGGGCATGCCCAGGATAAATCATCATATCGTCGCCACGCACGATTACGCGAATTCCTGATTTCGCAAATTCTTCAACGATAGCGTTCGCACGATTACTCTCCTTCACAAGCAGTCGCTTCGCGCCTTTCAACGTTGAAACGCCGTTTCCGAAGGAAGCCAACACCGCTAGGCAAGGGAATAAATCTGGACAATGTGTGGCATCGAAATCGAATGCCTGAATGGTGCTTGCAAAAACCTTCACACTGTTCTCGTTCTGCGTGTACTTCACTTTCGCTAAATCAAAGGCTTCCAAAATAGCCTGATCGGCTTGTGGCAAACGTGTGTTTAAATTCTTCACCAACAAACCTTCGGTAGCAGTTAATGCTCCTGCGATAAGCAAAGGAACTGCACCACTCCAATCACCATCGACCGACACATCTTGTGGTTTGTATTTCTGTGAACCTTTAATGAAGTAGGTGCCTTCCTCTTCCTTCACAATTACACCAAACATTTTCATTACCGCTAGGGTTAAATCAATGTAGGGCTTGCTATTCAATTCTGTAATCACCAACTCTGAATCGCCCGTGCAGCGTGGCAAAGCCATGAGCATTCCCGAAAGAAATTGCGATGAATTTGCAGCAGACAATTCAGCCTTTCCGGCTGTTAACTGTCCAGAAAAAGTCAACGGCAGTTTTCCTTCGTTGGTTGAAACAGTTACACCGAACGGATTCAGATATGTATCAAATTCGAAGAAGGGTCTGTTCAATAAAGTGCCCGTTCCATTCAATACTTTTTCGCTGTTATGCAACGCAGCAATAGGAACAAACAAGCGCGATGCAAAACCCGACTCTCCTGCAAAAAGATTTTTTTGCGGTGTGCGAATTCCGTGAATTTCATTGGCGGGAAATCCGCCTTTGATGGTCAATGTGTTTTTTGAAAGTTGAACAATGGCTCCTAAAGCCTCTGCCAACTTCCTTGCATGAAAAGGATCTTCTGAATTCGGATAATGACGAATGGTTGTTTCTCCGGCAGCGAGCAAAGCGGCGGCTACATAACGTTGCGCAATGCTTTTCGAAGCAGGTGCCGAAACGGTTCCACTAATTTCCGAAGGAAGAATTTCTATTTTCACTTTTCACCAATGTAAATACTCGCAATACCTCCGCTTAACGGAATGCAACGCACACGCTTGTAGCCAACCTTTTCCATAACGTCTAAGAAATCTTTTCCGGAAGGAAATTGAGCCACTGATTCTGGAAGGTACTCATAAGCGCGGCTGTCTTTCGAAACCCATTTGCCCAATGTTGGCATGATGAATTTGAAATAAAATCCGAACAATTGTTTAATGGGAAAATGTTTCGGACGAGAAAACTCTAGAACGACTCCTACTCCGTTCGGACGCAGCACACGTAACATTTCGCGCATGCCTTGTTCCAGGTTTTCGAAATTACGAACACCGAACGCAACGGTGTAGGCATCGAAGCTGTGATCTTCAAAAGGAAGATTTTCAGAATCGCCCTTTCTTAATTCAATGATTTGTTCGAAGCCTCTTTCTTTCACCTTCTTCCTTCCCACTTCCAACATTCCCTCTGAAATATCTACTCCTACAATTGACGAAGCGTTCAACTTCGACTTCACCGCCTGAAGCGCGAAATCGGCTGTTCCTGTAGCAACATCGAGTACTTTCTTTGGATGGTACTTCTTCAAAATACGAATGGCACGTTTGCGCCAGATGATATCGATTCCCAAGGAGAAGAAGTGGTTCAGAAAATCATAGCTGTGTGCAATTTGATCGAACATTTGTTCAACCTCTTCTTTCTTTCCACCTTGATTGTAGGGCTTAACTGTTTCCATACTTACATCAATTCGATTTTCATCGATTTTGTTCAAACTGAAACAGCAATTCTCTCTGCTTCCAACTTTAATAATTCTCTATCTATTGGCACCACGCCCACTTTCTCGCAAACTAAACCTCCTGCAAGATTGGCTATTTCTGCAATATCTGCTAAATTCCACCCCGATGCCAAAGCTAGAGTTGCAACAGCAATTACGGTATCTCCAGCGCCAGAAACATCGACAATCTCACGCTTGTGAGCAGAGTGTGTTGAAAAACTCGTCCCGTCGAAAGAAGTAACGCCATGTTCAGAACGCGTAACCATAACACCTTCCGCATTCAACTCATTTCGCAAATCCACCAAAGATATTTCGATAGCAGCAGTATCGTCTGAAGCGAATTCGACTTTCATTCCTTCCTTCAACTCTTTCAAATTTGGTTTGAAGAGTGAGCAGCCTTTGTACAAATTGAAATTCTTCAACTTCGGGTCAACACTAACAGGAATGTTCAAAGACTTCGCTTTCGCAATTACGTGGGTGATTACTTTTTCAGTGAGCACACCTTTGTCGTAATCTTCGAAGACTATTGCATCCACTTTTTGTCTACTTAAAATTTGATCAATGCAATCAAGTAAATTTCTTTCATCGGTTGCTGAAAGCGGCCAAGTGATTTCATCGTCGATCCGAACAATGTGATGTCCGCCTGAAATAACCCGCGTTTTCACGGTAGTCATTCGCTCGGTTGAATCTATAATTCCTTCCGTGCTAAACCCTAAATCTTTCGCAGTCTTGCGGAAAATATCTCCCTTCGATCCGTCACCAACTACAGAACACATGATGGCTTTCGCGCCCAAGGTGTTTACGTTTAACGCCACATTCGCAGCACCGCCTAAACGATTTTCTTTTTTCTGAATGTGAACAATAGGAACAGGCGCCTCCGGAGAGATACGCTCTACCTTTCCCCACAAATAGGCATCGATCATAACGTCTCCAACAACCAAGATGGTCTTGTCTGACAATGAACTGAAGAACGACTGTACAGAATCTTTATTCAATTTACAACGGTTTTAATTCGGATAAGGCTTGTGTTATGCGCGAAACGGCTTGATCGAGATTCTCTTCAGACGTTGCATAAGAAATGCGAATGCAATTTGAATCTCCGAAAGCATCTCCAGCTACCGTTGCAACATAAACTTTACGCAACAAGTACATGGCTATATCTTCAGAGCTTTTTACAACGGTTTCACCGTCTGTTGTGTTGAAGAAAGCGGTCACGTCTATGTAAAAATAAAACGCTGCTTCAGGTAAATTAATTTTCAATCCAGGGATTTTAGAAAGCCCTTCATAAACACGATCTCTGCGCGATTTAAATACGGCAATCATTTCACTAACAACCGATGGATCTGCTTCCAAAGCTGCTTTCGCGGCCATTTGTGCTATGGTGTTTGCACCACTTGTGATTTGTCCTTGCATCTTGTTGCAAGCTTGCGCCACCCAAAGCGGCGCTCCAATATATCCCAATCTCCATCCCGTCATTGCGAATGCTTTCGATACACCGTTTACGGTAATGGTGCGGTCTAACATGCCTTCGCAAGCACCAATGGAGTATGTCTTTCCAACAAAATTGATTAACTCATAAATCTCATCGCTAATCACATAGACACCTTCGTGCTGTAGGATTACTTTGCTCAACGCTTCAAGCTCTTCTTTGCTGTAAACCGAACCTGTTGGATTGCAAGGCGAACTGTAAATAATCAACTTCGTTTTATCGTTAATGGCGTTGCTTAATCCTTCTGGCGTAATCTTGAAATTGCTTTCAATACCAGCGTGCAACTCAACCACCGTTCCTCCTGCCATCTTCACCAATTCAGCGTAGCTAACCCAATAAGGACTTGGCATAATTACCTCGTCGCCAGGATTCACCAATGCTAAAATCACATTAGCTAAACTTTGCTTCGCTCCGGTGCTCACGACAACTTGTTCAGGTGAATAAGAAAGTCCGTTATCGCGTTTGAATTTGTTTGAAATCGCTTGACGCAACTCCGGAAATCCGTTTACTGGCGGGTAATGCGTAACATTTGCATGAATAGCTGCAATAGCAGCATCTTTGATGAAATCAGGTGTGTTGAAATCGGGTTCACCAATAGAAAGGTTCACCACAGGCTTACCTTCTGCAGCCAATTCACGACCCATGCGAGCCATTGCTAAGGTTGCAGATTCAGATAACTTTTCCAACAAGTGGGAAACCTTGCCCACGCGCGTATTTTCTTGCATGGTGCAAATTTACGATTTAAGAAAGAAAGTCCTTGAAAATTATGCGATTTCCCATGATTTTTCAGACCGATGAACAGTCCCCTTGAAAAACGCTACGGCCTCGTTGTTCTGATTGAAAACAGTGATGTGATAAACACCGATGCGCTTCGATAAGCTTTTCTCGTCCACCAACGTAGAAAGAACATCTCCTTCCACCACCGGTTTCACATGCGAAATAGATGTCTCAACCGAATAACACTTCAATCCGTGTGCATTGCTAGCAAAGGCAAGCGCTGTGTCTGCAAGAGAATAAGTTATTCCTCCGTGGGCAATAGAAAATCCGTTTAGCATTTCGCCGCGAACCGTCATGCGCAAATCGCAAATCCCAGGCCCAATTCGCAAACGTTCAATGCCCAACCATTGGCTGAACGCATCGTTCACAAACATAGATTCTACAATCTTTTCGGCGTGTGTCATTATTTCTTGTATTGCAGTTCCACTAAGTTACGATAATGACCGCTCATATTCATGAGCTCTTGGTGGTTTCCTTGCTCAATGATCTCTCCTTCTTCCAACACAAAAATCACATCGGCTTGCTGTATGGTTGAAAGCCTGTGCGCGATAACAATTGAAGTTCTGTCTTTCGTAAGGAGCTCTGTCGCACGCTGAATCAATAACTCTGACTCGGTGTCAATGCTCGAGGTAGCTTCATCAAGAATAACAATTTTAGGATCTTGAAGAAACACTCTTACAAATGCCAACAATTGTCTTTGACCTGTGCTCAACAGCGTTCCTCTCTCCTTCACATCGAAATCATATCCTCCTGGAAGTGCCATAATAAAGTCATGCGCACCCACCATTTTCGCAGCAGCGATCATGCGCTCGTCTGAAATTTCGGTGTTGTACAAGGTTAAATTATTTCGAATGGAATCGCTGAAAAGAAATACATCTTGAAGAACAACGCCTATTGTCTTCCGAAGGGAAATCAGAGGCAATCTCGAAAGTGCGACATCATCTATTAGAATCTCGCCTTCATTTATTTCATAGAAACGATTCAACAAAGAAATCAACGTCGACTTCCCAGAACCTGTAGAACCGACAATAGCCGCGTTCTTCCCTGCCTCAATAATCATGTTGAAGTGGGTCAACACCGGTTGATTCTCCACATATTGGAAACTCACATTTCGGAATTCAATTCTTCCATTCACATCCTGCATTTCTTCGTGCAGCGCATCTTCTTCCGAATGATCTTCGTCCATTAATTTGAATACACGCTCTGCATTCACCACACCCATTTGAAGTACGTTGAAGTTGTCTGCCATCTGACGAATGGGTCTGTACATCATAGCAATAAAAGTGCTGAACTCAAGGATTAACCCTGGTGACATTTCCAAATTCAAACTCGATTTAACGCCCCACCAAAGCAAGAGAGAAACAGACAGTGCGGAAAGGATTTCAACTACCGGAAAGAAAACGGAATAGGCCCAGATACCGCGAATGTGTGCATCGCGCTGCTGCGCATTAATCTCTACGAACTTTTCATTTTCTATTTTTTGACGGTTGAAGAATTGAACAATGTTCATTCCCGTAACGTGCTCTTGCACGAACACATTCATGCGCGCCACTTCATTTCGCACGTCTTGAAACGACTTCTTTACGGCTTGTTGAAACAAACGCGTGGCCCAAAGCAAAATGGGTATTGGAAGCATCACAATCAACGTCAACTTCCAATCGAGAAAAAACATAAACCCTACAATAACCAACAGTTTCAGCGTATCTCGAATGATATCTAAAAGTCCAACGCTAAACACTTCCGCAATACCGTCGATGTCTCCAATGTGTCGCGTTACCAATTGTCCAACAGGAGTCTTATCGAAGTAATTCAACTTATATCGAATCACTTGCGCATAGACCTTTTCACGCATGTCGAGTGTAATGCTTTGCGCAACGCTATTCGCAGAAAGCGTTTGTATATACTGAAGTAAAATCTCTACTGCTAGCACTACAAAAAACCAAATGGCTACATTCAGTATTTGCATGGGATCTCCGCCGGGAACCGCCACATCTAACATATTGCGCATTTGCTCTGGACGAACCACTGTCAATCCAGAAAGCAATAAAACCAACAAAAGCGTCAAGGCGAATCCACCGCGATAAGGCTTGCTGTAGCTGTAAAGTCTTCCAAATATTTTCCAATCAAATGCCTTACCTGATGCCATCTTTTAGTTTGTTCGGAATGTAGATTCCGGATAAATAACTCGAGTTAAAAACAGTCCATTCGGACGAACACTTTCTCCCGCTGCATTTCTCGATTTGCTATTCAGCACTTCTTGAAATTCTCCTAAACTCATCTCTCCTCTTCCCACTTGCAATAACGTTCCAACCACCGCACGAACCATGTTCCGTAGGAACCGATCGGCAGTAATGTGAAAGATTAGCAAGCTATCTTTTTCTTCCCACCTTGCTTCTCGCACATCGCACATGGTCGTCATCTGACCTCCGCCAGACTTACAGAAACAAGCAAAATCATGACTACCTAACATTAAACGTGCGGCGTTGTTCATGGCCTCAACGTTTAATTCCTTTCCATAGAAATACGTATAATTACGTTGGAAAGGGTCTTTCTTTTTCGCAATGCGATATTCGTAAGAACGTTCATTCGCATCGAATCGCGCATGTGCGCGATTGTTCACCTTGAAAAGTCTATAGGCTGCAATGTCCTTTGGCAACACTTGTTGCAATCGGAACAACGTTTCCTCTTCATTCAACTCATGAATTTCCGGAACGAAATGAAGATAAAAATCGCTCGCATGCACTCCCGTGTCTGTGCGACCGCAACCGAGTGTAACCACTTTCGGCAAACGTAAAATTTTGCAGAGGGCTTTTTCTATTTCTTCTTGAACCGAATGAGCATTCGGTTGACGTTGCCAGCCGTGATAGTTCGTTCCATCATAGGCTATCTGCAGGAAGTAGCGTGCAAATTCAGTTTTCTCTTCTTCCTGCTCCATTGCCTAATTACTGAAACATTTCTTTTACACGTTGGAAAAAACTCTTGTCTTTCGCTGAAGGATTAGGTTTGAAATTTTCCGATTCACGAAGCTTCGTTAAAATTTCTTTTTCTTCTGCTGAAAGTTTCTGTGGTGTCCAAACATTGATGTTCACCATCAAATCTCCAGTACCGTATCCGTTAACATCTGGAAGACCTTTTCCTTTCAATCGTAATATTTTACCCGCTTGCGTACCCGCTTCAATTTTAATCTGCGCTTTACCCTTCACCAATGGAACTTCAATGCTTGCGCCCATAGCGGCATCTACGAAATTCAAATACAAATCGTAGTACAAGTGAATTCCATCGCGCTTCAATTCGCTGTGTTCTTCTTCTTCAATCTGAACCAATAAATCTCCTGGTACCCCGCCGAATGGACCTGCATTTCCTTTTCCAGAAACATTCAAAGTCATTCCTTCACCCACACCCGCAGGGATTTTAATCTCAACGGTTTCTTCCTTGCGCACTTGTCCGTATGCATCGGCGTCTTTCGGACGGTCTTTGATTGACTTTCCGGCACCGTTACAAGCGTTGCACGTGCTTGCGGTTTGCATGGCTCCTAGAATGGTTTGTTGCACACGACGAATCTGTCCAGATCCACCGCAAGTCGAACAAGTATCGTAAGTCACGCCATCGGCATTTGCCATCTTGAAAACCTTGATTTTCTTGGTGGTTCCAAAGGCTATTTCTTCCAAATTCAATTTAACACGAATACGAAGATTGCTTCCCTTCACTTTTCTAGAGCTCGATCTTCCACCACCACCACCGAATCCACCGAAGATATCTCCGAATTGAGAGAAGATATCGTCCATATTCATTCCGCCACCGTAGCTCTGACCGCCGCCACCGCCCATTCCGGCATGACCGAATTGGTCGTAGCGCTGACGCTTTTGATTATCACTTAAAATCTCATAGGCTTCTGCAGCTTCCTTGAACTTTTCTTCAGCCGAACTGTCGTCTGGATTTTTATCGGGGTGATATTGAATCGCCAATTTGCGGTAAGCCTTTTTTATTTCGGCTTCATTCGCGCTGCGCGAAACACCCAATACGTCGTAATAATCTCTCTTAGCCATAATTATTTTCCTACCACTACTTTGGCGTAGCGTATTACATTATCGTTCAACAAATATCCTTTCTCGGGAGTGTCTATTACTGTATTTTTCTGCTCTTCTGTTGGTGCAGGGAATTCAGTAATTGCCTCGTGGAAATCTACATTGAAAGGAATACCGGTGCTCTCCATTGGCTTCAATCCTTTTTTCTCTAATTCAGTCATGAGCTTTCCATAAATCAAGGCAAAGCCTTCTTTAACTGCCTGAATGTCTTCGCTCGTCTCGTTGGCTTTCATGGCCAATTCGAACACATCAAGCACAGGAAGCAATCCAACAATAACATCCTTTGAAGCATTTTTTAGTAATTCAACGCGTTCAAGGTTTCGCTGTCTTCTGAAATTCTCGAAGTCAGCCGTCAAACGCACGTATTTATCTTTCCACTCTGCAACTAAGTCGTCTGCTGAAGGCTCTACTGCAGCTTCAGTCGTTGATTCTGCCGCGGTCTCTTCGATTGGTGTTTCATTCACCTCGTTGTTTTCCAATTCTTGTGACTGATTGTCATTCAATTCTTCTGTCATAACCCAAAATTTAATGTAATTCCCATTTGACAATCGTTGAGCCAAGCCAAAAAGAGCGACAGGCTGTCAGAAAACAAAACGGGCCGAATGCATTCGGCCCGCAAAGATAACTTATATAATAAGATCAATTGAACGAAGCTACATACTTGTCCAATTCCATGTCTAAAGCTGTTCCGCGAAGGTTTTTCGCGACAATGATTCCATTCTCGTCAATCAATACACTTGAAGGAATACTTGAGATACCGTACAACTGTCCGGCAGCATTGGCCCAACCTTTCATATCACAAACATGGTACTTCCACAACAATCCGTCTTTCGCAATGGCTTCTTCCCAAGCATTCTTATTTTGATCGAAGCTAACCGAAAAGATTTCGAATCCTTTAGCGGTCTTGAATTTAGCCTTCGTGTATTTGTTGTAGGCCGCTACTACATTCGGATTTTCTCTGCGACAAGGTCCACACCATGAAGCCCAGAAATCAATCAAAACCATTTTACCTCTTAAAGAAGAAAGCTTTAAGTCTTTTCCGTCCACACCCTTCATAATAATGTTTGGTGCTTCGTCGCCAATCTCCAATCCGATTTTGGTTGGAGTTGGTGTGGTATCATTCTGCTTAACCGAAGTGAAGCTGAACATCGCGACTACTGCGAGTAGCAAAGCGAAAGGGGCAAGATTTTTTTTCATAATTATTGAATTCATTTCAAATATAGAACGTAATAGTACTCACAAGCCAAAGTTCTTGCCAAAGAGTTTCAGACGCGCTTGATATCTGCTCCCAATGCTTGCAAGCGCGCTTCAATATCTTGATAACCGCGATCAATCTGCTCAATGTTCTGAATCGTTGACTTTCCTTTCGCGCTCAAAGCCGCAATTAACAAGGAAACTCCCGCACGAATATCCGGAGAAGACATGGTCACTCCTTTTAAGGTCGATTTGCGATCGAGGCCAATGACTGTTGCTCTGTGCGGATCACACAAAATTATCTGCGCACCCATATCAATCAACTTGTCTACGAAGAACAAACGGCTCTCGAACATCTTTTGATGAATAAGCACCGATCCTCTTGCTTGTGTTGCAGTAACCAAAGCAATCGAAATTAAATCCGGAGTGAATCCCGGCCAAGGTGAATCGCTAATGGTCATGATTGAACCATCGATGAACGTATCAATCTCGTACGAATCCTGCGCTGGAATATGAAGATCATCACCGTTCACAAGATCCACTTGTATTCCCATGCGACGGAACATTTCAGGAATAATTCCTAAATCGTTGTAAGAAACATCTTTGATCGTAATGTCTCCCTTCGTCATGGCCGCCATTCCAATGAAAGATCCAATTTCAATCATATCTGGAAGACATCTGTGCTCGGTTCCACCTAATTTTTCAACCCCCTCAATGATGAGTAAATTCGAACCAATGCCCGAAATTTTTCCACCCATGCGGTTGATCATTTTACACAACTGTTGAAGGTAAGGCTCACAAGCAGCGTTGTAAATAGAAGTTGTTCCCTCAGCTAAAGCCGCAGCCATAACAATGTTCGCAGTTCCTGTTACAGAAGCTTCATCGAGCAGCATGTATGCACCCTTCAATCGGTTTGAAGTCACACTATAAAAGTGATTCACCGAATCATAATTGAATGTTGCACCTAAATTTTGAAATCCCGTAAAGTGGGTATCTAAACGGCGACGACCAATCTTATCTCCACCTGGCTTGGGAATGTATCCTTGTCCAAATCTTCCAAGCATGGGTCCTACTAACATGATAGATCCGCGCAATGCAGCAGCCTTCTTCTTGTAATCTTCTGTCTTTAAATATTCAAGATTAACATCGTCAGCAATGAATTTGAATTCGCCCTTAGCCAACTTTTCCACCTTCACTCCAATGTCTTGTAGCAAGTCTATCAACTTCAACACATCAATAATCTCCGGGATATTGCGAATAATTACAGGCTCTGCAGTAAGCAATACAGCAGATATAATTTGTAACGCCTCATTCTTCGCTCCTTGCGGAATAACAGTTCCCTTCAAAGCATTGCCACCAACAATTTCAAAAGCCGACATATCTCTTAATTTTCTTCGAAGAAAATGCGAAACTTCCTTGCCTCGAACCCTGAAAAGTAAAATTATCAACGTTGGACAATGAATTACGCAAGGGCTGGGCTAACTTTGAAATGAACTTATGACAAGAAGACTACTTTCACTTTGCTTGATCATGGCACTGTACAATACCGTTAACGCCCAAGACTGGGCAAATCTGAATTACTACAGAAAAGCAAATACCTTGCTTGAAAATCCTGCAAACAATGAAGACCGCGTTGTCTTCATGGGAAATTCAATCACTGAATTCTGGAAAAACATTCATCCCGATTTTTTTGTTGGAAAAACCTATATCAACAGAGGGATTGGTGGACAAACCACTTCACAAATGTTACTCCGTTTTCGTGCAGATGTCATAAATCTTCATCCAAAAGTTGTCGTGTTTCTAGGAGGTACAAACGACATTGCGGGGAATACCGGCGATGTAACACTCGACGTGATTGAAGACAATATTTTCTCCATGATTGAATTAGCGCGGGCTAACGATATCTCGGTTGTCTTGTGTTCTGTTCTTCCTGTATTCGAATACTCATGGAGCCCAGGAAAAGAGCCCGCGGAAAAAATTATTGAATTGAATAAAGCCTTGCGTTTCTATGCTGAAACACATGATATCACTTTCGTTGACTTCCATACACCAATGAAGGACGAGCGCAACGGACTTCGCATTGAATTGGGTGAAGACGGCGTGCATCCCAACGTGGCTGGATATCTAATCATGGAGCCTCTTGTCGAAGAGGCCATCAGCAAGGAAATTCAAAAAATCAAAGCCAAATAGAATTAGTATCTTTATAAAATGAATAAATTAATTGTTCTTTTCATCGCAATGTTTATTTCAAATTTCACTTGGTCACAGATTGTCATAAATGAAGGAAGCAATAAGAACTACAGTCTCATTGCCGATGAAGATGGCGAATACGAAGATTGGGTTGAACTTTATAACGCAGGAACTTCAGCAGTCGATCTCTTCGGTTATTCTTTAACCGACAATTCTAGTACTCCAACAGAATGGACATTTCCTCATTACACGCTTAATCCTGGGGAATTCCTTGTTGTTTTCTGCAGCGAAAAAAACAGATTCGCAACTTCGCCTTTCACCACCACGGTCAATACAGGAATTTACACTCCATTTGTTGGATGGAACACCCACAACTTCACAACACCTTTTCAATGGGACGGTGTTTCGAGCATCGCAGTAAACGTATGCTCATACAGCAACACTGGCTATATTACTAACTCTGTTTTTAGGCAGTCTGCTACATCATACGGATCGACAACATACGCATACAATGATGGCAACGAAGCGTCGTGTTCAGCTGTTTTAGGCAGCGTTGCTAATCAACGTCCGAATATGAAATTAAACGGCTTTACCATCGGAACGGGTAACATTCAAAACGGAAATACCGATTATCCCGCACCTTATGGAAATTGGTATTGGAGCGCGCGAAATCAAATGCTCATTCCAGCTGCAGAACTTACAGCAGCTGGACTCACTCCGGGACCTATCAATTCGCTTGGATTTAATGTCGCGGCCACAGACCCTGTGGAATATACCTACATTGAAATTGCCATGAAAAACACTCCCGATGTTGCCATGACAAATGCATTCCTTCCTAATTCAGGAACACAATTTCATACCAATTTCAAACTTTCAGGAAGTGGAGACACGCTGTTTTTATTCAACCCTTCGCAGGTTCTTGAAAATAGTTTATTCATTAATTGTCAGGCCATCGACATGAGTATTGGAAGATATCCGAATGGTTCCAACTCAAATTCGCTTTTCGCTAATCCAACACCTGAATCAAGCAACAACCAGGCACCTGCGTTGGGCTATGCCATTGCACCGCTTTTCGACCAAAACCCTGGTGTTTACACAACGCCTTTCGATGTTTCTATTCTCGATTTGAATACGGCCCCCTCAACAATTCGGTACACAACAGATGGAAGTGAACCAAATTTCAATTCACCCGTTTACACTGGAACACCTATCCCATTCTTCCAGTCACGAATTCTTCGCGCAAGAGCGTTCAAACCGAACTACATTCCGAGTAATGTAACTTCCGCTTCTTTCCTTTTCAACATCACTCACACCACTCCTATTCTTTCAATCACCACAGACAATTCGAATCTTTATGGAAGCGAGGGAATCTTCGACAATTGGGACCAAGACTGGTTGCGCAGCGCGCACATAGACTATTTCGATTCTATTCCTGGACATCCGCTTATGTTTTCGCAAAACACCGGAATGCAAATCGATGGCGGCGCTGGCGGAAGCCGCTCACATCCGCAACACTCTTTCAGATTGGAATTAGCACACAGCGTTCTTGGTGAAAATCCTGTCAACCAAGTCATCATTCCTGGAAGACCCAACAGAAACAAATACTCAGAATTCTATTTGCGAAATGGAAGTAATCAATATTTAGTTCTACCATACAAAGAAGCTTGTCAGGCAGAACTCATGTGTCGTGGAGCAAATGCCAACTACAGCGCATACAGACCTGCTACTGTTTACATAAACGGACAGTACTTCGGGCTTTACGAGCTTCGTGAAAAGTACAATGCTGAAATGTTCAAAGAGAACGAAGGAGCGAATAAAGACTCTGTTGAGTTAATGTCACTCAGCTATTGGTATGGAGGAATCTTGCGTGCTGTAGAAGGTTCAACAGAAAATTTCTGGAATTCATATAACGCATTCAATAATTTGAACGCAGGTAGTCCGAGCTATTGGAATGATGCCGATCAGCATTTCGACATGACTTACTATACCGATTACATTATTTCAGAATCGTGGATGGGCAATGTCGATTGGCCTCAGAACAACATAAAAATTCACCGCTCTAATGTGACCAGCAACAAATGGCGTTTCGCAACCATTGATTTGGAATTAGCGCTTAACCCGAATGCTTGGACAGATTGTTTCTTCAATCACATCGATTACATTTCAGGACAGAGTACCGACAATCCGTACATCAACATTTGGCTGCAAAGCATTCAAAATACACAATACAAAAACTACTTCATCAACCGCTTCGCTGATTTGATGAACACAAACTATCGTCCTGAAAGGCTTATTGCTGTAGAGAATCGTTATTTCAATTTAACTGCACCTGAAATGGCGAATGAATACCAGCGTTGGGGAGATGCGAATAACGTCCCAGGGCAGATGGATAATTTCTACAACAATCACTTGACATTCCAATCAGAATTGCTTTGCAGAACAGAGCAAGTTCGCAATCACATTCAAGGTCGTTTCAACTTACCGAATCAAGTTGATGTTACATTGGATGTTTTACCAATAGGTTCAGGACAAATTCACATCAGCACCATTCAACCTACTGAATATCCTTGGACAGGGGTTTACTTCGACGGCGTGCCCGTGAAAATTGAAGCCATTGCTAATCCGGGTTATGAATTCGCTTATTGGGACAACAGCAGTTTGATCAACGATATTCTTGATTCCGTTTGGCTTGGAAACATTTCCTTGAACACAGCAGAATTCACAGCACATTTCCAATCGAACGTGAATGTGAATGAGGAAGAAGAATCTGTCTTCAGAATTTACCCTTCACCTGCTCAAGACTACATTCAAGTAGTTGCTGAAGCGCAATTCAGAGGATTGACTTATTCTATTTTCGACATTCAAGGAAAATTGATCCATACTGGAAACATGCAGAATCAAGGTTCAACACGAATAGACGTTTCTGCATTCAGCGCTGGCATGTATGCCATTCAAATTTCAGATAGCGCAAAAGGAATTGTTGCTAAAAAAATATTTGTAAAAGAATAATCCTCACTTTTGCCCCTCAAAAAAAACTATACGCATGTCAGTAAACAAAGAAGTTCGCAGAGTCACCACCCGCACCCTTCAGGAAATGAAGAACAAAGGCGAAAAAATTGCTATGCTCACTGCATACGATTATTCGATGGCTCTGATTGTAGATCAGTCTGGAATTGATGTCATTCTTGTGGGTGATTCCGCTTCCAATGTCATGGCCGGTCACGAGACCACACTTCCAATTACATTAGACCAAATGATCTATCACGCAGCAAGCGTGGTTCGTGCTTGTCAGCGATCACTCGTTGTCGTAGACATGCCTTTCGGATCATACCAAGGAAATTCGAAAGAAGCCTTGAACTCTGCCATTCGTATCATGAAGGAAACGGGCGGACACGCCATTAAAATGGAGGGTGGTGAAGAGATTGTTGAAAGTATAAAACGAATTTTAACTGCGGGAATTCCAGTTATGGGACACCTTGGACTTACACCTCAAAGCATCTACAAATTCGGAACCTATCAAGTTCGCGCGAAAGAAGAAGCTGAAGCTGAAAGACTCATACACGACGCTAAGCTTCTAGCAGAAAGCGGATGTTTCGCTATTGTCTTGGAAAAAATTCCGGCAGCTCTTGCTAAACGCGTTGCGCAAGAAGTGCAGGTTCCAATCATTGGAATTGGTGCGGGAAGTGACGTTGACGGGCAAGTATTGGTATTACACGATATGCTGGGAATTACCGAAGGTTTCACACCGAGATTTTTGCGTAAATACTTAAACATGGGCGAACAAATGCGCGGTGCCTTAGAGCAATACGTGAACGATGTACGAAGCGTTGATTTCCCGAACGACAAAGAGCAGTATTGATGAAACAAAACGCGCCCAAAGTTTGGGACCGAGCACCAAAAAAACCGCTTGAAGTAACAACTGTAGAGAATCTTCGTGTCTTATACGAAGACAATCACATCATTGCCGTAAACAAGCGTAATTCAGATATTGTCCAGGGTGACAAAACAGGTGATGCTGTGCTGAGCGACATTATTAAGCAATACATCAAGAACAAATACAACAAACCCGGCGAAGTCTTTTGTGGAACAGTGCATCGTATTGACAGACCCGTTAGCGGAGTTGTGGTGTATGCAAAAACAAGCAAAGCACTTTCACGATTAACAGTAGATTTCAAAACACGCGAAGTATCTAAAACATACTGGGCTGTTGTGCAAGATACGCCGCCGAAGATGGAAGGCCATGTGTTAAATTATTTGTGGAAAGATGAAAAACAAAACAAGTCTTTCTTCTTCAACGAACCGGGCAAAGACCGAAAGGAATCTGAATTGAATTACAAAGTGGTTGGAAAAGGCGAGCATTACACGTTTGTTGAAGTCTATCCGAAAACAGGAAGACATCATCAAATTCGAGCAACACTTTCCCAACTGGGCTGCCCAATCAAAGGAGATATTAAATACGGAAGCAAGCGTACCAACGACAATGCGAGTATTCACCTTCATGCAAGAAAAATAGAATTTACTCATCCGGTGAAAAAGACTCCTGTAGTCATTTCCGCACCACCACCAGAAGATCCACTGTGGGACGCCTTCCTTATTCAAGCTTTTGAATAACCTGTGCGTAAAATCACACATTGTCAAACTTCAGTCACACTATATTTGTCCTCTCAAAAAAATTAGAATATTATGGAAGCGAACGAACACATCAAATGCCTTATCATCGGAAGCGGTCCTGCTGGCTATACAGCTGCTATTTATGCTGCCCGTGCTGATATGAAACCGGTTATTTACCAAGGTCAACAGCCTGGCGGACAATTAATGGACACGACTGAAGTGGACAATTTCCCTGGATATCCTTCTGGAATCAAAGGTCCTGAAATGATGGCCGATCTTGAAAATCAAGCGAAACGCTTCGGAACAGATATCCGCAACGGATGGGTGACGAAAGTAGATTTTTCGGGAAGTAAGCATTTCGTCGAAATTGACAATGGAAAACACGTAATTTCTGCTGACGCTGTGATTATTGCAACCGGTGCTTCTGCGAAATGGTTGGGACTTGAAAACGAAATTCGCCTTCGTAATTTAGGCGGCGGTGTAAGTGCTTGCGCAGTTTGCGACGGATTCTTCTACCGCAATCAAGATGTGGCTATCGTTGGTGCTGGAGATACAGCAGCTGAGGAAGCGACGTACTTGGCAAAACTTTGTAAAAAGGTTTACATGATTGTTCGTAGCGATAAAATGCGTGCTTCAAGAGCCATGCAGAATCGTGTACTCGCGACCCCAAATATTGAAATTCTTTGGAATTCTACAACGGTCGACATTCTTGGTAAAGACGCCGTAGAAGGCGCAATATTCAAGAACAGTGAGACCGGAGAAAATCGTACGGTAGATATAACCGGTTTTTTTGTTGCCATCGGGCACAATCCAAACACGGGTGTATTCAAAGAATTCATCAACACCGATGAAACAGGCTACATCATAAACACACCTGGATCCTCGAAAACCAATATTGAAGGTGTATTTGTTTCCGGAGATGCCGCAGATAAAACATACCGTCAGGCGGTTACTGCAGCAGGAACGGGATGTATGGCAGCCTTAGACGCTGAACGTTATTTAGCATCGAAAGGAATTCACTAAGAAATTTCAAACCAACAAAAAAGGTCGACAAATGTCGACCTTTTTTTTTCTAGTGGGGTGGCTTATGGGATTCGAACCCACGACCCTCAGAACCACAAACTGATGCTCTAACCAACTGAGCTAAAACCACCGTCTAAGAGGGCGCAAAGATAAACACATTCATTCTATTTGAACAAATAGACCCGAGTATTTTTTTGAATTTGTATCTTGCAACAGTGAAAAGTAAATTTCATGTCCTCTTTCTTAGCAGTTGGTTTCCGAGCAAAACCCACCCTACTCTTGGCAATTTCGTTCAACGTCATGCTGAGGCTGTAGCGCTGTTCGCAAAGGTGACCGTCCTATATCTATCAAAGAATAATACAATTGAAAATTTTACGATTGAAGATTCCGAAGAAAGCAATGTCCGCATTGTTCGCGTGTACTATTCAGCCAATGGATTTCTCTTCCTCAATCGAATTCGAGCATTGAAGAAAGGAATTGAACACATCAATTTCAACACAAATAAGCCTAACATCGTTCAACTCAACATGGTTTGGCCAGAAGGATGGCAAGCACTTTTCATTAAACGGAAATGGAAAATTCCATTCGTAATTTCAGACAACTGGACAGGCTATCATGCGAATGAAAGAGGTCCTTTACCAGCGCACATTAGAAGCTACATGCGCCATGTGGCAAACCAATCGAATCTGCTTCTTCCTGTTACCAAGCAACTCGAGCAAGCCATGCGCAAAATAGGATTCAGCAGGCCTTCGGTCATTGTTCCGAATGTTGTGAATACTGATTACTTCAAGACTGAAAATAAAAATTCAACGCATACTTTTCTTCACATTTCACACCTCGACAACAACCACAAAAACATTGAAGGTATTCTTCAGGTTTGGAAAAAATTCTCTGATCAAGTGGAAGAGGTTATTCTTGAACTAGGGGGCGATGGTGATATTCAACATTGGAAAAAAAGAAGTGAAGAGTTAAAGATTCGTGAAAGCAGCATCTCGTTTTTCGGGACGTTGAACCAACAAGAAGTTGCAGCAAAAATGAACGCTTCTCATACGTTCGTACTTTTCAGCAACTACGAAAATTTACCACTCGTAATGATAGAAGCCATGGCCAGTGGAATGAATGTCATTGCTACGCGTGTAGGCGGAATCGCAGAGCATATGGGCTTTTGCAGATGGAACAAACTCATTGACGCGAAGAATGAAGTTCTATTATTGAATGCATTCTCTGAGTCACACAATGAATTGCATGAAGTGAATCGTGAAGAAATTTCTACGTATGCCGAAAATAATTTCTCATTCAATTCAGTTGGAAAAAAATTCATAGATGCCTACGAACAAGCAATAGCCAAATGAAACGAGTAGAATTACTTTCCATATTGAATCGCGCATTCGGACTGGTTTCAGCATTGCTTCTTGTACTTATGAATTTGCATTTTGTTCATGTGGAAGGACAAGGAACCATTGCTCTCATCAATTTCGGAATTCTCATACTCGCAACGTTAAGTCAGTTCATTGGCGGCGGCGCGCTCATCTATTTAATTCCTCGCATGGGTGAACATAAAATTGCGCTTCCTTCTCTTCTGTGGATTGCAATTAGTGCCGTTTTAACTTCCGTCTTGCTCTTGGTGCTGAAGGCACCATTTATTGGGCTCACAATTCTTTTAGGGACACTTCAGGCCGTTTTCGTTTTGCAACAAATGATTCTATTGGGAAAAGAAAAAATTGAATCTTATCAGGTTTTACTTTTCACACAATCAATCTCTTCCTTGGCCTTCGTAGCGTGTTTTTATTTAGCAACGGATTGGGGAATTCTCGCTTTCGTTTCAGGACAGTTATTGTCATTCGTACTTACCGCCTCGGTTGGGTTTTATCTTACTCCGAATGTTTGGAAAAACATGCGCTTCGACTTATCGAAAAACGATTTGAAACAAACGGCAAAACTTGGTGGGTATGCACAATTAGGAAATATTTTCCATTTAGGAAATCAGCGTTCTTACTTGTATTTCCTTGAAAATTTAGGTGCTGAAGGAAAAGTTTTTGCTGGTGTATTTTCCATACTCATGTATGTGGCTGAAGCGCTCTGGTCTGTGGTAAAAAGCCTGTCATCTATACTCGCCTCGCGCGTTGCGCAAACGTCAAATTTCACGGAACATTTAGCTCTTACTAAACGCTATTTAATTATTGGAATATCCACCACGACATTCGGAACGCTGTGTTTCATGCTCGTGCCGAATTCTTGGCTAGCCGTATTTGTAGATTATGACATTGCATTTTTAAAAGAAGGATTCTTTTTTCTTGTTCCTGGTATAATTGCAAATGCAGCAACGGTCTCATTTGCTCATTTATTTTCAGGAAAAGGATTACACCAGTACAACTTCTATTCAGCTGTCTCTGGATTCTCCGTTGCGATTTGTTGCTCTACCATTCTAATTCCAAGCGACAACATCAATGGCGCTTGCATGGCGGCTTCCGCGGCATTTATAACACAATGCCTCGTGCAAATTTTCTTTTATTTCAAGTTGAAGAAAAAAGAGAACTTAGTCTAAATTGAAAACATCGCGCATTCCAATTGGGCGTGATGCTACGAATCCTTCTGCGTACTGATATCCTGCATAGCGACCGAAATCCATAGCCCTGCCCTTAATGAAATCAAAAAACTCTTCTCCGGAAATAGGTGTCTTTGGCTCTTGCGAATTCGGATCGAAAAATTGACTTGAAAATGATTTCAACGTATCAATTTTTTGTTCCATTTGCTGGGTAATATCAATTACGAAATCTGGACGGTTATAAAAATCTTGATTGAAGTGATAAACCGCGCGAGGTCTCCATGCCTCATGGGAAGTCTCTATTTTCGGGAGTCCCGCATAGAAGCAACACTCGGCTACTAATTTTGCTGCACGCGCATGATCAGGATGCCTATCGCGAAGTGAGTTCGTAAAAACTATTTCAGGTTTGTACTTCCGAATAGCATCAATTATTAGCATTTTATTCTCAGGAGTATCCGTAAAAAAGCAATCGGGCAACTCCAAGTTTTCTCGGTAATGAATGCCCATAACCTCTGAAGCATTTTTCGCTTCAATCATGCGTAATTCCGCACTTCCACGCGTTCCTCGTTCGCCTTGTGTGAGATCAACTAAAGCGACCTTCTTTCCTTCTTTAACTGATTTTATTATGGTACCAGCCGCACTAATTTCAGCATCATCAGGATGGGCAGAGATAACGAGTAGATCTACTTTGTTCATTTTGCAAATCTCCGAAAAATAGAATGAAAATGTATTAAGAAATTAATCCCTATTTTTGCTAGATATGTTTAGGAGATTATTGTTCATACTAACGGCAATGCTATTCAGCGTATTCTCCTATGCCCAACCGTCGGGTGCCCTCGAATCGGCCCTCGAATTAATGGCAGACACTGCATCTTGGGTAAACGCTACAGAATATATTAAAGTTAAAAAGTCGCCGATTTACGTTACTCCAAACATTCCTGCAATTAATCTCAACTTGAAAGGACTTGCTGACTCATTAACCAATATTCCGAGTTACGCCAATTACCAGAGCTGGGATACGCAGAACATCTGGCACAAAAAGAGAAATGTCGTTTTTCCGAATGATTCAGCCCTATTCTTTCAATTAATTATAGACTCTTGCGACTTCGCATTCCCGACGGATATTGGCAGACAGACCTCCCCCTTCGGTCCTCGTTGGGGTCGCCTTCATGCTGGCCTTGATTTAGATTTGGATACCGGAGACCCGGTTTACAGTATGTTTGAAGGGCTCGTTCGAATTTCTCAATACAGCGACACTTATGGAAACGTTGTGGTTGTAAGGCATCCGAATGGACTGGAAACTTTGTACGCGCACATGTCTGCTAGAATGGTAGTTCCAGGTCAATATGTCCAAGCCGGCAATATGCTTGGTCTTGGCGGAAATACCGGCCGCTCATACGGTGCCCATCTTCATTTCGAAACAAGATATTTGGGAAATCCTTTCGATCCAGCCTACCTGATTACGCCGAATCAAAAGGCATTGAAATCTCCTGTTTTCCAACTGACAAAAAAGAAGTTAAACGCACCCACAACAACCCCTGCCGCTCCGAATGCAAACAACAATTCCAAAGGAGGATCTGGCAGCAAATATCACACGGTAAAGCGCGGAGACACACTTTCTTCGATTGCATCCAAGAACAAAACCACCGTATCTAAATTGTGTAAACTCAATAAAATTAAACCCTCAACCATTTTAAAAATCGGGCAAAAAATTAGGGTGCGATAGAATTTCAAACTATCTTCCCTCACGACTATCAAATTTCCTTTTAGTCAAGAACAAAAAGCACATAATGGTGTTTTATCTTTATGAGAAAACGTATTGCCGTTATAGGAGCTGGATTCGCGGGATTGTCTGCTGCATGCCGATTGGCGCAGCTGGGCTTTGAAACGCATGTGTTTGAAAAGCAATCCACACCTGGCGGGCGTTGTAGAGTTTTTGAAGCTGAAGGATTTGTTTTCGATATGGGGCCAAGTTGGTATTGGATGCCCGAGGTTTTTGACCAATTCTTTGAACAATACGGCGAGAAAAGAAGCGACTATTACACGCTTGAAAGACTAGACCCCTCATACCGCGTTTACTTTTCAAATAAGACACTTGACGTTCCTGCTTCTACCGATGCTTTAGGAGATCAACTTGAGTTAATAGAACCTGGCAGCAAGGAGAATCTGAAAAAATTCCTTTCGGAAGCTAAGTACAAATACGAAACGGGTATGGGTGAATTCGTTTGGAAGCCATCGCTTTCAGCGACCGAATTTCTTGATCTCAAACTTTTGAAGGCCGCTGTTCGCATTCATCTTTTCAATTCCATTTCATCACATATTCGCAAGTATTTCAAACATCCTGAAATTATTCAATTGTTAGAATTTCCGGTTCTTTTCTTAGGTGCCAAACCCGAGAAAACTCCTGCATTGTACAGCTTAATGAATTACGCAGACCTTGAACTTGGGACGTGGTACCCAAAAAATGGAATGGGCGAAATTCCTAAGGCCATGGAAAAGGTAGCGAAAAAACTTGGAGTAACTTTTCATTACAACAACTCGGTCTCTCAGATTGAATCGTTGAATGGTCAAGCGAAACGCCTAATCACTTCTTCTGGAAACTTTGAAATAGACGCCGTAATTGCGGGAGCCGATTACCATCATGTGGAAACGAAAATGCTCTCTCCGAAAGACAGAACCTATTCCGATGATTATTGGAATTCTAGAACAATGTCACCATCATCACTCCTCTATTATTTGGGAGTGAACAAACGAGTGAGTAATCTACTGCATCACAACTTGTTCTTCGACGAACCTTTTGATCTTCACGCAAAAGAAATTTACGACAACCCTCAATGGCCTACTCAGCCCTTGTTCTATGCCTGTGCCCCCTCAAAAACAGACAATTCCGTAGCTCCTGAAAATTGTGAAAACATTTTCTTACTCGTTCCAGTGGCTCCCGATTTAACAAGCGATGAAAGTTTACGAGATAAATATCTTCAAAACATGCTTGACCGTTTAGAGAAACGCACGGGTGAATCTATTCGTGAGCACATCGTTTACAAACGAAGCTTTGCGCACGAAGAGTTTATTTCAGAGTACAACAGTTTCAAAGGCAATGCATACGGATTAGCCAATACATTGAAACAAACAGCAATTTTAAAGCCTGCTATGCGAAGCAAAAAACTGAACAACTTGTTTTACGCAGGGCAACTTACCGTTCCAGGACCTGGAATGCCGCCGAGCATAATAAGCGGACAACTAGCCGCCGAGACTATGAACAAACTTCTTTTTCAATCATAATATCATGACAGGTAAACCACTCTTCGACAACGTTTCCTTCGATTGTAGTAAGCTTACAACACACGCCTACAGCACAAGCTTCAGTTTGGGCATACGAACACTCGGTAAAGAAATTAGAAATCCGATTTACGCCATCTATGGTTTCGTTCGTTTTGCCGATGAAATCGTTGATACTTTTCATGATTATGAAAAGCATGAACTTATGGCTCGCTTTCGCAGAGACACGGTCTTGGCCATTGAGGAGCGTATTTCACTGAATCCAATCTTAAATGCCTTTCAGCACACCTACCACAAGTACAACATTGAGTGGGATTTAGTTGATACTTTTTTGAAAAGTATGGAGATGGACCTGCATCAAATGGAGCATGATAGGGCTTCTTACGAAACCTACATTCTAGGTTCTGCAGAGGTAGTCGGATTGATGTGTTTGCATGTATTTGTAAATGGCAATCAAGCAGAATACGAAAAATTAAAACCTTCTGCAATGAAGCTTGGCGCCGCTTTTCAGAAGATTAATTTCCTGCGCGATTTACACGCAGACTACAATGCACTGGGTAGAGTTTATTTTCCAAATGTAGATATGACTCAATTCGATGAGCCTACCAAAAAGACCATAGAAAAAGAAATCAATGAAGATTTTAGACATGCATATGTAGGCATACTTCAACTTCCAAAAGAAGCGAGATTCGGTGTTCTTATTGCTTTCAAATACTACTACAAACTGTTTCTTAAAATACAAGCGCTCCCATGCGATCGTATTTTGAAAGAACGCGTGAGAGTTGCTAACCCAAAGAAAATTGCATTACTGGCTAAAAGTTATTTGCAACACAATTTAAATTTGTTGTGATGAAATTAGTGGTCTTAAAATCATTCATTCTAATCTGCATTCTTTCAGCAGTAGTCCCGTCCTCTGCTCAAGAAATTCAATGTCAAAAACTCTTTATCTCCGCTCAGAACGAGCCGGCAAAACAAGAGTTCTACAACTATTGCGCGAATCTCTCGAACCGTAACAATACACAGCAAGCCTACTTCGGAGTAGCCACTGCCATGTATGCTGAACTGGTTTCAAATCCAGCTGATAAACTTGGATATTTCAGTCGAGGAAAGGACATGCTTGAAAAAGCTATTGCAAACGATTATTGGAATGAAGAACTTCGTTTCTTGCGTTACTCAGTTCAAGACAAAGCGCCTTGGATGTTGCAGTATCACGACAAACTCGATGAAGATGCATACTACATTTATCAATCGCTTTCAACCGGAAAACTAAATAAGACCAAAGCCTTTTGGAAAATCGTTATTCAGTTTATGATTCAAAGTAAAAACATAAGCGACGACCTAAAATCGAAATACAGTCAACTGTAATGGAATACGTGGTGCTCGTAGACGAACAAGACAATGCCATTGGAACAATGGAAAAACAACAAGCCCATGTTGAAGGAGTTCTACATCGCGCGTTTTCGATTTTCATTTTCAATTCAGATAAAAAATTACTCCTTCAGAAAAGAGCTTCTACAAAATACCACTGCGGAGGTTTGTGGACGAACACCTGTTGCTCTCATCCGAGAGAAACGGAAAACATTACAGATGCGGCTAACAGAAGGCTTCTCGAAGAAATGGGAATGCAATGCGAATTAAAACCCATCTTCTCCTTTCTCTACAAAGCAGAATTTGACAATGGTTTAACCGAACATGAATTTGACCACGTTTTTTTCGGACAGTCAAATCAAGTACCCGAATTAAACCTAGAAGAAGTCGAAGACTTCAGATACATTGGTCTTGACGATTTGCAATTAGAAATAAAAGAAGCCCCTCAGAATTTCACTCCTTGGTTCCTTATTGCACTTGATAGGGTAACTGAGTATAACTCTAAGCAATCATGACACTCAATATAGCAATCATCGTAATTACATTCCTTGTAATGGAAGGAATGGCTTGGCTCACTCACAAATTTGTGATGCACGGATTCATGTGGTATTTCCACGAAGATCATCACCAACCTACACCAGGATTTTTCGAAAAGAACGATATTTTCTTTCTTATTTATGCCGTTCCGAGTTGGTTGTTAATCATGTTCGGAATGATGAACGGAAATGATTTTCGCACCTTCATCGGATTTGGAATTCTAGCATACGGAATCGGATATTTCTTGGTACATGAAGTACTCATCCACCGCAGATTTCGTTGGTTCGACAAAACAGACAACCTCTACTTCCGCGCCATTCGTAAGGCACACAAAGTTCATCACAAGAATCAATTCAAAGAAGAAGGAGAATGTTTCGGAATGCTTATCGTTCCGATGAAATATTTCAAGTCTGAACTCAAATTCAAACAAGCAAAAGCAGCGAAATGAACTCGAGCTACGCCTACATACTCGTAGATCTCTTCTGCTTGGCAGGACCTTTCATTTTAAGCTTTCACAAGAGCGTTGCTTTTTACAAAAAATTTAAAGCACTCATCGTTGGGCTGCTGTTCATGTGTGCCGTTTATATTCCTTGGGACATTCTCTTTACACATTGGGGAATTTGGAATTTCAATCCAACCTATACACTAACTCAAAGATGGTTCCTATTGCCCATTGAAGAGTGGTTATTCTTCATTGCCGTTCCCTTCGCCTGTGTGTTTACTTTCGAATGCGTTCGCTACTTTAAGAAAACAGCTCCCTCAAAAAGTTTCGCAAGAATCTCCGGCACAACCATAGCAATTATAGCAGCAGTGCTTTGTGTTTACGCTGGAGTTGAAAAGCTTTGGTACACATTCAGCGCCACGCTCTTCTGCGGAGCTTTATTGCTTTTCCACTTGCAACGAAAGTCAGAATTTCTTGGGTATTTTCTATACGCTTGGTTCATTCTACTCATTCCGTTTTTCATTTCGAATGGAATTCTCACTGGACTGCATTTCTACGAATATGATTTAATAAATACATCCAAAGTAGACATCACGGAAGCCATTGTTCGATACAACAATCAATACAATTTAGGCGTACGAATTTGGAGTGTCCCAATGGAAGATTTCTTTTACGGATTAGCAATGGTTCTGCTAACCTTAACCCCGTATGAATATTTCCGTTTGAAGTGGGAATCTAAAACTTCACAATAACCGGTCTGTGATCTGAAGCGCCCGCGTCACTTGTTGAATAAGAATTCGCTTGCAACTCTTTGCTATGCAAGACATAATCAATTCGCAAGCCTAGAAGCGGTCCCCTATAGGTACTTCCAATTCCTTTTCCAGCATCTTGAAAGCTGTCCTCCAAACTTTTCGCTAGACGATTGTATGTATACGAGATTGGCGTGTCATTAAAATCACCTGCAACGATTACTTTGTGCTTGCACGATTCAATATGTGCCGAGAGCACGTTAACCTGTTGCGAACGCTTGAGTGATGAACGATACAATTGAACGAACAACGGTTTGCTCTCATTCTGAATTTCATTCATATCAATATTTTCATCGAAAAGTTGAAGCGATTTCTTCTTCAAGCGAAAGCTTTGCAAATGCGCATTGTATACACGCACCGTATCACTTCCAACTAAAACATCCATGTAAATACAAAAGTTATTTACCTCATTCTCGAAAGGCACTTGACCTTGACTAACAACTGGATAATTCGAAAAAATAACCAATCCAAATCTTCCTCCATCAGAAAGCACATGAGTGGTTCGCTCATGCACCGCATATCCCGAAAGGATCTCATTTCTCGATTGTTCAGATAAAAAATCTCCACCATTCGTATTCCAATAGCACTCTTGCAGGCAAAGAATATCCGGTTTTACCTTTTGAATTTCATTCAATATCGCATCCCTATTCTTCTTCGCGTTTTCCCCATCGTAGTAACCCATTAGATGAGTATTGTGGGTCATGACAGTCATTCCAATTCCACCTGAAGTTTGTTGATTACGAGAATTAAAATTGAAAAACGAGAACAAATCGGGCAATGAAAATGCGAAACAAATACCGAAAGCAATAAGCCATTTCCACTCCTTTCGGAAAATCATAAATATTGCGGCAATTAAAAACATGAGCAACAGCGGCCAAAAGAAAAGGCCTAAAACACTAAAGAACATGAAAACACTTGGCGTAAAATGCGAAGACAAATAAGAAAGCAAGTAAAAGGAAATAACTACCAAACTAAAAAAACGAAAGACAAATCGGACAAACTTATTCCAATGGCTCAACTTCTTTATTTCTTTCGCAGGGGATTCCATCACTTCTCTTTTTGCTGTTCTAAAAACACTTTCTCCTTTGCTGAAAGGCTTTCAAATCCTGAACGCGAGATTTTATCTAAAATTGAATTCAAGTAATCTTCTTTCAATTTTCTTTCTGCATTAAACTCATCGTCAGTTTGAAATCTAGCATTACTTCGTTTCACGGTAAGCTTTGGAGAAGGCCTAAACCAAGAGAATATTTTTTCAATCCAATTCATTTGCGCGAATTCATATTTATCCATTAGCATCCAGAACAAACCTCCAATCGCACCACCTAAATGCGCGAAAAGTGATAAGTTCTGAGCTTCATAATTCAAGACATCAATTACTTCCAAAAGTAAAAACACTGTCAGGCCTAACCAAAAAGATACTCCTCTTTTTTCGCTGTTTCCAACATCGAAAAACAGCCAACCTACCCATAGCGATGTTATTCCAGCTGAAGCGCCAATCAAAGAAACTTGGTCTTCAATACATAAAAGAAAAATCAATCCACCAATTACTCCTGCAATCCAATACTTCAAAGCCTTCAATCCGAAATAGCGATCCTTCGACCAATAAATTAAAAGCATTAATAAAGCGTAATTCCAAACGAAATGACTGACCTCTGCATGAAAGAAACTATAGGTTAACCAAGTCCAAATCCAAGTGTAAGATTCACCTTTTGTAGAAAAACCTACAAACGAATCAAAAGTCGCGATATACGCTGAACCCGAATAATTAACAGAAAGCAACACGACTATTAATCGAATAACAAATCCAAATGCCATTAAGGCACTTATGAATTTCAATCCTATTGGTGCGTTGCGAAAACGATTTACCATGCATTCCCCTTTTTCTGCCAATACTTAAGCAGAAGGTATCCGAAAAGCATTCCACCTAAATGCGCATAATGGGCTACGTTGTCTCCTGTCGTTTGACGCATGGCCAAAAAGAATTCGATCGCTCCGTATATCATTACGAAATACTTCGCTTTAAGCGGAATAGGCGGAAACAACAGCATCAATTCTGTGTTCGGGAACAACATTCCAAATCCCAACAACACACCGAATACTGCGCCTGATGCTCCAACTACACCCGTATTAATCGCAGAGTACAAATCAACCATTTGGACTTTATACGATTTCCCTTCTTCCAATCCGGTGATCATGACTTGATAAATCTCTCGATCACTCAACACTGCCATCATCTTCTGTATCTCTAAATAACTAACTCCCATGTGCAAGAAGAAAGCACCAATTCCGCAGGTCATGTAATAAATCACAAAACGCTTTGTGCCCCAATAATTTTCCAATGCCGTTCCAAACAAATACAAGGCATACATATTGAAAAATATATGTGTGAAGTCATACTGCGAGTGCATAAACATGTGCGTCACAATTTGCCAAGGTCTGAAATTCGGGCTGGCAAAATAATATCCTGTTAAGGCGTCGTTCAATCCGGGAACAACAAAACAAGCCAAGTAAATAAGAACATTAATAATTATGATGTTCTTTACCGCCGGTGTAAGATTCATTCTCATAGCACTTTATTTTCCTAATTGATCTTCTAAATGATCGATTCCAAAGGTCAAGGCAATGGCCTTTCCATCTGGAGCGAAATTTTTATTTTCACATGTGTTCCATCGAATAAGTAAATCCAACATCTCAGGAACCGTTAACATTTGCCCTTTTTTCACAGACAGTCTGCGCGTATAATCCTTCAACAAATTCATTCGCAAATCTGGACCTTCAACACCCAACCGTAAACTTTCCAACACCAATTCAACAAAGTTCAAAGCACCTTGCTCATCTAAGTTAGACGGAGCCGCAATAATCTCTGGATCTTCTTCCAAATTCAATTCAAACCCGAACGAGGCCAATAAAACATCGTGCAGTTGCAGTAGCGAAATATCCTTTGGTTGGACATGCAATGGAATGGGGAATAACAACTGCTGCGCAACAAATGAATGACTGTTCTGATTGGAATGCTCTTCGAACAAAACCTGCCAATGCAATCGCGTTTGATGAAACATCTTCAACTCTGAATTTATCTCACATCCAATAATAACTCGTCCAATCTGAAAAGGTGTTCCACCTTCCCACTCTTCCGAATCGAATTCTATTTGCTCTTGTTCTGGCGCGCTTTCCTTTTCGAATCCAAATCCCGCTTGTGCAAATTGTTCCATCCAATTACGTGACTTCTGTTGCCAAGAATCCGCCTTTTGAAAGGGGTTAAAATCATGATTCACGTCTACTTGCGGAACTCGCACAGAACCCGAACTCACTTGCGTCAAAGGAATATTTTCTTGCTCGAAATCTAACGAAGGTGCAACCTGATTCTTACCCAGGCCTCTTCTCACAGCCGCATGAAGCAAAGCGTGAATGCTTCTTTCATCTTGAAACTTTATCTCCGTTTTTGTTGGATGGATATTAATATCTATGGTTGAAGGGGGAACGTCGAGGGAAATTAAATAAAAAGGAAAACTTCCTGAAGGAAGAATTTGCTCGTAGGCCTGCTGAACCGCATGGTTCAGGAAAGGGCTTTTAATGAATCGTTGATTCACAAAAAAGTATTGATCTCCGCGCGTGCGCTTTGCTATTTCCGGTCTTCCAACAAATCCTGAAATTCTTACAATCTCTGTATCTTCATCTAAGTGAATCAACTGGTCGTTGTATTTGTTTCCAAACACATGAACCAATCGCTGTTTCAAATTCGACTTTGGCAAATCGAAAACTACATTCCCATTGTGCGTGAGCACGAAGTGCACATCGGGGTGCGTCAACGCCACGCGCTCGAACTCATCAATGATGTGACGAAACTCAATTGCGTCGGTCTTCAAAAAATATCTACGCGCTGGTATATTGAAAAATAAATTTCGAACGGTAAAAACAGATCCCTTCGTTGCTTCAAGAGGCTCGTTTGAAATAAGCTTTCCGCCATCTATTTCAATTCGAACACCCAACTCATCTTCTTCACGCTTGGTAATCAATTCAACCTGCGCAACAGAAGCAATACTCGCCAACGCCTCTCCGCGAAATCCTTTTGTTGTAATGTTGAATAAATCCTCTGCCTTGCGAATTTTAGAAGTAGCATGACGCTCAAAGCAAAGCTGTGCATCCACTTCATTCATTCCCCTTCCGTCATCTATAACCTGAATAAGTGTCTTCCCAGAATCTTTAATTACTACACGAATTTGCGTGGCCTCTGCGTCGACTGCATTTTCTACCAATTCCTTCACAACGGAAGATGGTCGTTGAACAACTTCGCCCGCAGCAATTTGATTGGAAACTTGATCAGACAATAATTGAATGACACCTGAACTCTTCATCTTCCAAATTTACAACAGAACATCGCGAATGCGATTGCACATTTATTCACTTTATATGCGCCCTTCTAAAGCAGATTCAACCGATTCTGTTTCTCCGCGCAGTTCAAGGATTCGCTGAATTACGTGGTCAACGATTTTATCTGGACATGAAGCACCGCTGGTAACAACGATTTTCAAATTTTCTTGTTGAAGAAGTGACGGTGCAATTTCCTCCTCCTTCAATGTTTTACTATTGAAGACAATTGCTTTTTCCAGGGATATGAAATCACTTGCATTTCGAACAAAATACACAGGCATTTTTTCACCCAAAATCGTAGCAATCTGAATGGTATTCGAAGAATTGAATCCACCCACCACAACTGCTAATTGGGCACCACTTTCCAGCACCCCAATTGTCGCGTTTTGATTGTCGTTCGTAGCGTAGCACAACGTATCGCGCGTGTCTGTCGTTGCTTCTTCACCATACATTTCCACTACAATATCTCTCAGATACGCGGCAATTTCTTGTGTTTCGCTGGCCAACATGGTCGTCTGATTCACCACGCCAATTTTTTGCAAATCTCTCGAGGCAACAAAGCCAGAAGAGCATTTATTTGCGAAATCGATTTCAAATTGCTCGTCGCTCATTTCTTTCCGAATATATCTAGCAAGCAACTCTGCTTCCTTCCTGTTTCGAACAACCACTACGGGTCCTGTTTCCGCAGCATGTGAAAACGTAGCGCGTGTCTCTTCATGCAAATATTTCCCATGAACGACCAAGGTGTATCCACGGTTTCCTAGTTCTGCCGAGCGTTTCCAAACCTTCTCCACGAATGGACAAGTGGTATTGTAACGCTCAAGATGAACCCCCAATTCAGCCAATTCAGCCGCTATTTCAACTGTAGTTCCAAAGGCTGGCGTGATAACAATATCTTCCGAACTCAGAGTTGAAAAATCAACCAAACGATTTCCGTGGTTATCAACCAAAAACTGAATTCCTTCCGCAATTAAATCTTCATTGACTTGCGGATTGTGTATCATTTCACCCAAAAGAAAAATTCGCTTCCCCGGATTTTCAGCAACAGTTCGAAAGGCAATTTCAATGGCATTCTCTACACCATAACAAAAACCGAAATGTCTGGGTATCACAAACTCTGTTTTTCCAACATGAAAAACATAAGGTGAATGGTCCTTCTTTCTTGGATCATTGACCTTACGAATTTCTTTTATTCTTCCAAGAATATTAGATCTGTAATGCTCTGGCACTTCGAACTTCTTCATTCTAATTCAATTTCTCCAAGTACAACAACGCTTGGGATTTATAGTTCATCCACATCTCTTTATCAAACTCATTTAACTCACCTTTTCTACTTGCGCGTAAAAGAGATTTAAAAGCTTTATTTTTCGAGTAAGACTCCGAGTGCTCTATCAAGAATAGCAACGCCTTCAATCCAGCAATTCGTTGTGCTTCCTGTTTTACTTTTCCTTCATGTTTCAGCGCATAATTGATATTCCCGAATAAATAAGCCAACATTAAATCTTCAGTTATGAGGTAATCGTTGTAAGGGCCAACTTCAATATTCACGAGCAGATTAGGGTTTTTCGTCACCCATTCCATAACGAAAATACTCGCGGAACTTCGCTCTATCAATTGCTCTGTCGGGGGAGTTGAAATAAGCCATTCAATTAAGTCTTCAATATTCTTTCTATTCTCTGCAAAAGACTCAGCCCGCTCCCAATGCTCGTCAGCATTAAATGAAGGGCACTTCCGATACTCTTGAGCCATTAAAGAAAATGGCAATATGAACAGTATCAGAATTATTCTTTTCATAATTCTTCTATCGTTTCTACGAATGAAATACCGTAGTTGTGAAGGTCTTGCAACAGAGGTACGTAAAACTCTGCGGTCACAGGTATTTGAACCCCGCGTGAAGAAAAATCGCCGTTGAATAAACGATTAACTGCAAAGGCAATAGGCATACCCACTGTCTTGGACATTGCTGTTTTGAACTCATCATCTCCCTCTAAAACCATAGACGAGGTTAACACATGATTCTTTCCTTGAAACGTGTATCCGAATTTATGCACCATAACAATCATATCGCGATCACCTTCTTTCAACACCCATTTTCTCTCGAGTAATTGTTGAAGATGTTGCGCACAAGTAAGCTCTTCATTTTTCAGAGGCTCATTGCTAAAAATCCCAATCTCATTCAACATATCCGACACCTCTTTGTCCTCATTGTTTATGCTGAAATTCAGACCGAGCAACGATTCAGATAGCTCTGCCCATGTTGAAAATTCACCAGCTGGGATTTTGGTATCATCGTTTACAAAACCGTTCTTCACCAAGAAAGACCACCCTTTACAATACCCTTGCTTTCGCAATGTTCCGCGAACAAGCTTGTTCACTTTTTCAAGTCCATACAACTCGAGGTAATGCACCGAATTTCTGTTTGGGTAAGCGTCATAACGCACCCCATCGCTTGCAACAACCGTCTCTACTTCGTCAAACAATTTATAATAAGGAACCATTCTAAGCTTGTTGTTCTCGCGATACATAGCATGTCCGGAACTTCCGGCAAGTATTATATTTCTTGGATTCCATGAAATTTTATACCCCCATAAATTGTCATCACTTGCAGGAGCAACAAGCCCTCCTGTATAAGATTCAAAAGATGTAATTTCCGCACCTTGACTTTTTAACCTATGAATGATCTCCATAGCCGAGATGTGATCTATTCCCGGATCTACACCCATTTCATTTAAAACTAAAATCCCCTCTTGCAAGGCAAGTTCGTGCATTGCATTAACCTCGGCACTAACATAACTCGGCGTAAATACATGAACATGAAAATTAATGCAATCTTTTACAACTTCCGCATGCATGAATGCTGGAAGCATTGAAATAACCAAACTTGAATGAGCAATCAATTCATGTCGAAACTCTGCGTTTGTCGCATCCCCAGAAATAAAATGAACTTGATTAAGACCCCCATATTCCTCTATCCAATGAGATACATTCGTATCGGCAACCACCACACTCCACTTACCTTCCAGAGCTCCTTCCACTAAAAAAGAAACCAAATGGCGTGCGCTTCTACCTGCGCCGAACAGTATAATTTTCTTCGTTTCCATCGCAAACAAAGTTAACCAAACCAATTAGCTTCCCTTTCTTAAGTTTTTATTTTTTGGCATAAACTTTTATACAGGTTGAATCATAACTAAATTTACACTCTCAACAGACAAAAGATATGATTAAAAAAATTACCCTAGTCGCAGTAGCATCGTTCGCTCTTTCGAATGTTTTCGCTCAAATGAATGCTGTTATTTATTCTGAAGCAGGCGAAAAATTTACGCTCTATCTAAACGGCGAGCCCATGAATAGCACGCCTCAAGCAAATGTCAAACTTCAAGGTCTAACATCTGAATTCTACCAAGCACGAGTAGATTTTCAAGACGCTGCATTGGCCGATTTCTCAAACAACTACTTTGCACTTCATCCGGGAATGGAGGTGACTTACCAAGTAAAGAAAAACAAAAAAGGGGAATATGTTCTTCGTTATTACACGGAAAACCCAATTTCTTCGGGTGCCACAACGAATAACCCTTCCAACGATAACGCGAAAGATTTCGCTGTTGCAGACGATGCTCCCGCTAACACAACTCAAACTCAGAATAACACTGGGACTGTGAATAGCGGAAATACCAATACCAATACCACAACTACAACAACCGTAACAGGAACGAACACCAAACCTACTACAGGAGGAAACGTTGGTCTGAACATCAATGTTGACGGCGTAAACATGGGAATGAACGTCAATGTCAACGAAACCCCCAATGCCACGGGCGGAAGTGTTGGTATGAATGTAAATGCAGATGGGGTTAATTTCGGGATGAATGTCAATGTCAACGAAACCAACTCTACAACTACAGGTGGAAATGTTGGGATGAATATCAACGTAGACGGAATGAACATGGGAATTAACATGAATGTTCCGAATATGGATGTTCAGACAACCGGAACGACTACAACAACAACGAGAACTACAACTTCTACCTCCTCAAGTAATTCAACGGTTCCTGCTCACACAACGCGTCCAAGCGAACCATCGCCAACCCAACCTTCGAACACAACCATTTCCGGAAATGGAAATTGTACTCGATCTATGGACGACGCTAGTTTCGGAAAAGCAAAACAAACTATCGCAAGTAAAGGATTCGACGAAACGAGGTTGTCAACTGCTAAGCAAGTAGCTAAAGCAAACTGCCTTACAACTGAGCAAATTGTCGCGATTATGAAAATTTTTGGCTTTGATGAAACGCGACTTGAGTTTGCGAAATATGCTTATGACTATTGCTTTGATAAGAATAACTATTACACCGTAAGTGAAGGCTTTAGCTTCTACTCTAGTACCGAAGAGTTGATTCAATACATTGAAACGAAATAATTATGAAAAATTGGCTCTACATCTTTACTGCTCTGATTTTGCTTGGAACGCAGGCATGTCACAACAGTAAACACTACACCAAGCTCGGTCAAAAGCAAGAGGCAGCCGGACTGAATAAAGAAGCTTCTGAAAGTTATTATACCGCTTTGTGGAAGAAGCGCGCGAATATTGACGCTCAAATTGGAATGAAGAAAACCGGACAAACGGTTTTAAGCGCCATGCTAAGTGAGTTCAGCCAGAAAAGCAGTTTTGGAAATAAAAAAGATGCGGTTTATGCATTCATTTCAGCCCGTGACTATCAGGCAAAAATCAAAGGTGTTGGTGTAGAACTTCAAATACCCGATTTCTATTTAGGCGATTTTGAGAAAGTAAAAAAGTCATACCTGACTGATCTTTACGAACAAGGAACAAAACTTTTAGAGGACAACAAATTTGCAGACGCTGAAGCTAATTTCCATGAAATTGGGATTTTAGATCCAAACTTTAAAGATGCCGGTGAATTAAAAGATATAGCGTACCTCGAACCTATCTATCAAAAAGGCCTAACTGAATTCGAAGCGAAGCACTACCGCGCTGCGTATAACAACTTTATTAAGGTTGAGGAACGTAAATTAGGATACAAGGAATCGGCAGATCTGAAGAAGAGATGTCTTGATAAAGGAAAGTATACCATAGCGCTCCTTCCGTTCACCAACGGGACGAATATGCAGGGTAGCGACACCAAAGCAACTGCCTATATCCTCAACGCGTTGACTCAGATTAACGACCCATTCCTACAGGTAATAGACAGAGAAAACCTCAACAACATCCTTGCTGAGCAACGCATTCAAATGAGTGGAATCTTTTCTGAATCCAATGCAGTTGAAATTGGAAAAATTTCAGGAGCGAAGGCACTTATTACGGGAACTGTTCTTAACCACACGATTCAAAACGGACAAATAAGAAAGGTGACTCGCAATGGGTTTGAATCGTATTCTGTCAAAAAAGTCAACGCTGAAGGCAAAACATTTTATGACACTGAATACAAAGCTGTTCAGTTCGATGAATATTACAACTATGCTGAATCCAACGTTTCGATACAGTACAAAATGACATCCATAGAAACAGCTTCATTGATTAAAAATGATATCTTCACCGAGAAGAAAAAAGATGAAGTAATCTATGCTATTTATGGCGGGAACACCAACAAACTATTCCCTGCCAATGGCAATGTCGTAAATACGAACATGCGAGATAGAAATACGCTTAAGGAAATGCTGAGCGCGCGCAGAAACCTTCGCGATGGCAATGATTTAGCAAATGACTTGTACATTGAGATTGCCAAGAAAATAGCAGATAACGTCAAAAATCAAATGCAAACGCTTGTTCCCTGATGAAATTATTTTACAAATATTTACTCTTTTTGGGAATCATTCTTTTGAATGCTTGTGGTGGAAAAGACTCCGTGAAAACCGTTGTTCCTCCTCCACAACCTAAACCAGAATGGGTATCTACCCGACCCGTAAATTCTTCTTACTACATTGGAATTGCGACATGCTCTAAAACAACTCAGCCTGCAGATTACCAAGCCATCGCAAAAAAATTGGCCTTGAACGATTTGGCCACTGAAATATCGGTGAAGGTGGAAGGACAAACGTTCTTCAACACCATGGAGGTGAACAAAGCATTCAGTGAAAGCTTCAGTTCGAATGTCTCAACATCTTCGTCTGAATTATTGGAAGACTACGAAGTTGCTGGAATTTGGGAAGACAACGAATTATATGCCATTTATTACAAACTGAACAAATTCGACTATCAATCGAAGAAGGCATTAAAAAAAGAAAACACATTAAGATCCGCCCTTGACTTTTTGAAGAAAGGAAGAGAAGCTAAAAAATTAGGAAATATTCCTTCCGCTATAGACCTATTCTACCACGGGCTATTTGCTTTAAAGCCCTATTGGACAGAGGTGAATCAGATGAAAGACGACAATGGAAATGATATTTTCATTGACAACGAACTGTTCTCTGAAATTCGAGCTGTTTTAGCTGATCTTCGATTTGAGACTCCTTTAAAAAATATTGTGCTTTCTTCTTCCAACACCTTTAAAGCCCAAGTTCCTGTTATGATAACCTATAAGGGCGAAGGCGTAAGAGGAATTAACGTGAGGTATTCTTATCAGCGCGATAATTATATGAAGCCCAAAACAGTGATGTCTGACAACGATGGGATTATTCTCGCAGATATTGACAACGTTAGCCTGAAAGCTAAAAACAATTCACTGGAATTAAGTATCGTTATTGATGCCCTTGTGCCGCAAGATTTAGACTCGGATTTGGCTGCCGCAATAATCACCGGCATAAACACAGACCAACGTAAAATCCCGATTGAAATTCTTGCTCCAAGTTTTTTTGTGAGTTCAAATGAATTTAAACTTGACGGCACTAAAACTACTACCCTGGCAGAGATCACAAGAAACACGCTCATCAGCAAAGGAATGAGAATCGCAACCAGCGAAAACTCTGCTGACTACGTTGTATACATCAACACGAACCCTCGTGCAGGTGAAGACATTCAAGGATTTAAAGTGGGGTATCTCGACGGAAAAATTACCGTAACCGACACCAAAACGACTTCAGCAATTTTCGAATACAGTATTTCCGGTGTGAAGGGTGTGCAACTTTCGCACGAAAATGCAGTATTAGAAGCATACAAAAAAGTGAGGGAAAGTATAGAGACAGCCCAAGTCAGCGAAATAATTAAAATTATTTTGTAAGTTTGGCACAATAACTGAAAACAACAATTCAACTAATATCTTGACAAAATGAAAACACGCATTACCCTTTTAGCAATTGCTGCAATGACAATGGTTGCTATACCTTCTTGTAAGAAGAACAAAGACGAAGTAAAAACTCCGGACCCAAAAGGAGAAGTTGTAATCAACGAATATTGCTCAGGCACTGAATACAAAAGCACTAAAGATGCTTTCCGCTCAACTGCAACTGGTGAGAGCATGGATCGTGAAACGGCTAAGAAAAAAGCTCGTTCAAACGCAATGTCTGAAATGGGAAAAACAATCAGCGCTACAATGAAAATTGTTGGTGATAACTACGTTAACTCTACTGAAGTAAATAACAAAGAGGAAGTAACTGAGTCTTTTAACGAGATGGCTCGCACAGTTGTAGATCAAGAACTTCGTGGGTGCATCGAAATCTGTGAGAAATTAACTCAACGCCCTGATGGAACTTATGTAAGTTATGTTGCTCTTGAGTTAAGCGGGAATACAATTGCAGATGCTTACCAAAACGGTTTGTCTAAAAACGAAAAGTTAAAAGCTGACTACAACTACGAGAAATTCAAAGAGACTTTCGACAAAGAAATGGAGAAACTTTCTCAAGGTAAATAATCTTAAATCCCTTCTAAAAGGTCACTTAGGTGACCTTTTTTTTCACCATGAAATCAATCCTCACCCTCATATTGGCCCTAGGCTTTTCGGTTGGATTCGGACAATCGAGTCTGAAACTTCATGTTGAAAATATTCCAACACAGAACTCAAAAAAAGTCTTCCTGGAAGCCTTCGAAAAAGATCGGTGGCATATTCTATCTACTTCCGATTTAGATGCAGCAGGGACAGTTTCAATAAGCTTAATACCTGCACACATTGGCCAATACCGCCTTCGTTTTTCAGGAACAGGCAAGCTCTGGACCGACTTTTACATCAACCCGAAAACACTTCCCAAATCCATTGACCTCACATTGGATTTCTCGAAACTAAACGGAGTACCTTCTTCACTTTTCACTTCAACAGAACAATTTGAATATGTTGAACTAACAACACTGTATTCCAATCTTCAAATGGAATATGACACTTACAAATCAATCACCCATCCTGCTTTCCTGAACAAGCAAAAAATCATCAATAACAAGACTTTAGAAAAGTCTAAAGAAGGAAAAAAATCAGAGGTCTATTCCAACTTTGCTCCTCTCTTTTGTCGAAGACTTCCACATGACTTCATGCAATTTGACAGCACAATCTATTTCAAACATTTTCTCGGAAATGTTGACTACGATGACGATGCAATACTATTTCACTACGCCTTCGTGCGAGGTCTCAACCAATACTTCAATCAACTTTACAAGTCCTATCCAAAAGAATATGCTCAGAAATTTACAGATGAATTGTTGGGTAGAATGGGGGAAAACGAAGCCGTGAACCAATACCTGCATTCTTTCATTCTGAATAAAATGTTAGACTACAAAAATGAAGAGGGCCTTTCCTATTACTTGAACAATTACGCCGACGGATGTTCTGATAATACTTCATTCAGTGTAAATACTAAAAATCTCCTTGAATCTCTGAAGAACTGTGCGCCCGGAAAAAAGGCCGAAGAACTAAAATACCCCAATGCAGAAGGTAAATTAGTTTCATTGGAGGATATTTGTAAGAAAAACAAAATCACGCTAGTCATGTTTTGGAGAAGTAATTGTTCGCATTGCGAAAAGTTCCACCCTCAACTTCAAGAGATCTATAAAAAATACCACGAAAAAGGCCTTGAGGTATACGCAATCTCCATTGACAAAGAAGAGGCGCCATGGAAAAATCATTTGTCAACACACCAACAACCGTGGATCAATGTTCTTCCCCCCATGGACAAGCGTCCATATTTAGCGAAACACTATCCTTCGCCCTCCACACCAACGCTTATAGCCCTTGACTCGAATATGAAAGTCATTAGCCGACTCATCATGAGAAGTAAGTTGGAAAATTTCCTTGAAGAAAATAAGGCTTATTTTGAATAACCCACTACTTTTGTGCTTTACAAATCAGAATGAGCAAAGTAGACGTATTGTTAGGCCTTCAATGGGGCGATGAAGGAAAAGGAAAAATTGTAGACGTATTAACTCCAAAATACGACATCGTAGCCAGATTTCAAGGCGGACCCAATGCGGGCCATACCCTCGAGTTTAACGGAACAAAGCATGTTCTTCACACTATACCAAGCGGTATATTCCACAACCACGTAACCAACGTAGTTGGAAATGGTGTTGTAATTGACCCAATCGTTTTCGCTACCGAAATAGAAAAGCTCAATGCAAAAAATGTAGATGTCGCTTCACGACTACTTATTTCAAAAAAAGCACACCTCATTCTTCCAACGCACAAACTTCTAGACGCCGCGTCTGAAGCCGAAAAGGGCAAGTCTAAAATTGGATCTACCCTTAAGGGAATTGGACCAACTTACATGGACAAAACAGGTCGTAATGGACTTCGTATCGGAGATATTCTTTCAGAAAATTTCATTGAGAAATACAACACACTTGCAGAAAAGCACAAGAAAATGCTTTCGCATTTTCAATTCGAATATTCACTCGACGAGATGGAAGCCGCATGGTTCCAGGGAATTGAAGTGCTAAAGACTTTAACCTTCATAGACAGCGAAAATTACTTGCACAAAGCCATTCGCGAAGACAAAAAGATTTTAGCGGAAGGTGCCCAAGGTTCACTTCTCGATATTGACTTCGGATCTTATCCGTTTGTTACTTCAAGCAATACGGTTGCCGCCGGGGCTTGCACAGGATTGGGTGTTGCGCCTAATTCAATTGGCTCAGCTTTCGGTATCTTCAAAGCCTATTGCACGCGTGTTGGTAGCGGACCTTTTCCAACCGAATTAGAAAATGAAGTTGGGGAGAGAATGCGAAAGGAAGGAAACGAATTCGGTTCCACGACAGGTCGCGCGCGTCGCTGCGGATGGCTAGACATTCCTGCTCTTCGCTATGCATGTCGCTTAAACGGAATTACCGAATTGTATATGATGAAAGCAGACGTACTTAGCATCTTTGATGAAATTCATGTTTGCACGCACTACGCAATAAACGGCGTTCAAACAGATGAGATGCCTTACGATTTGTTAGATGGAAAAGTAGAGCCTATTTACACCACATTAAAAGGATGGAATACTGATTTGACTAAAATTAGAACCATTGAAGAATTCCCGCAAGAACTATCAGATTACATCGCATTCATTGAAAAGGAAATGGAAATTCCGATCACCTATGTTTCCGTTGGTCCAGACCGTGAGCAAACCATTGTTAGATAAATCTCGAACAATACACAACGTCGTTAAAATACTTCTTGTTGCGCTTTCCGTAATTCTGATTTCGCAGAACGCAGAAGGACAAGGCAAACACGTGCAATTGGTGCATGCCGATAAAATTGCATTCAACAAAAACCTAGTCAATGGACAACGCTTAATTGGTCACGTTCATTTGAATTTCGACGGAACCGATTTCTATTGCGACTCGGCATATAAGTTTAGTAATGGAAACTTTCAAGCCTTCGGAAACATTCGCGTGAATAAGCCAGGAGAATATGCAATTTCCGGAAAAAAACTTTTTTTCACCGAAGCAACTCAGTCCGCTACGCTGAATGAAAATTGTATTTTCTCAGATGGGGCAATGACGCTCACTTCACCCAACATGTCCTACAACATGAAGTCAGAGGTTGCCACCTATTCTGGCGGAGGAAAAGTTGTTTCTAGTAAAAACAACAACGAATTAGTTTCTCAAACGGGGCGATACCACAGCCCTTCCAACAACTTCACTTTCCGTCGGAAAGTAACCGTGAAAAACAAAGACTATACTGTTGTTTCAGACACCATGTTGTACAACACCGTCACAGAAATTTCTTACTTCTACGGCCCTACAACAATTACAGGAAAAGACCTTGAAATAAAATGTGAAAACGGTTTCTTCAATTCGAAAACAGAGACTTGCAGTTTCAAGAAAAATGCACGTGTAAAATCGAAGGAACAAACGTTGTTCGGAGACAGTATTTTCTACAATGGAAAAGAGAAATGGGGCGAAGCTTTTCAGAATGTCATTATCGTTGACAACAATTCCGATTTAACCATTCGAGGTAACTACGGAAGACATGAGGAAACGAATGAAATTTCTTGGGTAACTGGAAAAAGTATTCTCGAAAAAACACTCGAAAATAAAGACACGCTTTTCATTGTTGCTGACACTCTGTTTGCCAAGAAAACAAGTGATAAAAACCGCGACATTAAAGCCTATCATAATGTGATTCTATTTAGCAAAGACCTACAAGGTAAATGTGATTCTCTTTCACTGTCTGAAGCAGATTCAGTCATGCGAATGTTCTACGCACCTGTGTTGTGGAATGATGCAAATCAACTTACTGGAACAGAGATAAACCTGCACTTCAAAAATGACAGTTTAGATTTTCTTTTTGTACCAGAGAAGAGTTTCTTAGCATCTGAAGTTGTACCCGGCTATTTCAATCAGATTAAAGGAAAATCACTACACGGTCAATTCATTAAAAACGATCTTCACGAAGTTCAAATTATGGGTAATGGGCAACTCGCTTATTTCTCCACTGAAGAAAAAAACAAACGCACTAAACTAACGGGGCTGAACAGATCTGATTGTTCAAATATTCGAATTGAATTAAAAGAAAAGGCAATTCAAAAAGTAACACTCGAAAACGAACCAAACAGTTTGTACAACAGCATTAAAAAAACAAAATCCTCGCAATTCAAATTGGAGGATTTTATCTGGCGTGGAAATGAACGCCCAACTTCAAAAGACGACCTTTTGAAGTTACACAAATAGGGGTCTTGAAGACATCTGTTCGTGAACTTCCATTTTAACAGCACGAATCACGTCTTCATTTGAAGCATTTGAAATGACTTTGTCAATGGCATTTGCTACAAAGACCATATCGCTTACATTCAAACCACGTGTGGTAATCGCTGGGGTGCCAATTCGTATACCACTGGTTACGAAAGGTGATTTATCGTCGAAAGGAACCATGTTCTTATTCACTGTAATTTCAGCACTTACTAAAGCATGCTCTGCATCCTTTCCGGATATATTTTTATTTCGAAGATCAATGAGGAAACAGTGGTTGTCTGTACCTCCTGAAACAATCTCATAACCCTTTGCTGTTAAATGATCCGCGAGTGCACCTGCATTCGCTATGACTTGCTTTCCGTAAGTTTTAAAATTTCCTGTAAGCGCTTCGTTGAAAGCTACCGCTTTCGCTGCAATAACATGCTCCAACGGACCACCTTGCATTCCTGGAAAGACACCACTATCTAATACCGATGAAAGCGAACGAACTTCTCCTTTCATTGTTTTCAATCCAAGCGGATTAGCAATTTCATTTCCAACCATAATCACACCGCCTCTCGGGCCACGCAATGTTTTATGTGTTGTAGAAGTTACGATGTGACAATGCGGAAACGGGTGGTTTAATAGTCCAGCGGCTATTAATCCTGCAGGGTGAGAGATATCTGCCATTAAAACAGCCCCAACCTCATCGGCAATAGCGCGAAACGCAGCATAATCCCAATCGCGACTGTATGCACTAGCGCCACAAATTAAAAGTTTCGGCTTGCATTCAAGCGCTTTCTCACGAACCTTATTCATGTCTACACGACCGGTTTCTTTTTCAACTCCGTAGAAAAAGGGACGATACAATTTTCCCGAATAGTTAACTGGAGAGCCGTGCGTGAGGTGTCCGCCTTGAGAAAGATCCAAACCCAAAATAGCATCGCCGGGATTCAATATGGCCAACATCACGGCACTGTTCGCATTCGCGCCACTATGCGGTTGAACATTCGCCCACGAAGCACCAAACAATTGCTTCAAACGATCAATTGCAATTTGTTCGACTTCATCTACTACTTCACAACCCCCATAATACCTTTTCTTTGGAAGTCCTTCTGCATACTTATTGGTTAACACGGAGCCCATTGCTTGCATCACTTCATCACTTACGTAATTTTCAGAAGCAATAAGTTCAACTCCATTGGTTTGACGCACTCTTTCGCGTTCAATTAAATCGAAAATAATTTGATCTTTCATTTTGAAATAGTATGGTTCAAAAGTACGTTCGTTCTTTATTAAACTAACTCATTCAAAACGCAAAGCTTTTCCACGAATGCACGAACTTATTCACTTCGGTTTTATGTTTGCAACATGATCAGAAATTTCTTTATTCTTCTTTCAGTTTTATTCATCCAATTTGGAAATGCTCAAATCATTGACAATCGCGAGGGAAAGGCTTTTCAGCAGGAAATGTTTTTCAGTCAAGAATTTCTTTGGCAGAACAAAATTTCAACCATAACAGGTGTCTGTCAAATGAAACGCACCGGAAAAGCAATCGAAAACCGTCCGGACATCACTGTATTTCATTTCAATGAAACCGGTCAGCTCGCCAAGATTGATGCAGTTACAAGTGTTTTAAGTATCGTTGATAGCACTCAGATAGTTTTCGACCGAAATGAATTAGGATTGATTCAAAATAGAAATGAGTTGGGGCGCAACGGATATAACACCACCTCATTTTTCTACGATCAGAAAGGAAGAGTTGAGCGAATTGACAATTCTGTGTCTGAAAACAAAAGCATTGAAAAACTGAAACTCGTTCCAGGATTAACTGTTACTGTCAATTCAGAATCTTTCAAGTATAGTGAGCCCTCAAAACTTATTTTAAGAAAAGAAAGTTTCAACAACTACGGTCTACCTTATTCCATTGATCTCGTCTACCGCGATTCATCGGGGTTTGTAACTCGAGAAGAAAAAGAGTTAACCCTAAGCAGCAAGAGTTTCAGCAAACACTACACCTACAACGATAAGGGTTGGATTGCACAAATTACGACAATAGAAAGCTCCTCAAACAAAGAAACCAAACGCGAGACGTTTCAATACGATAGAATCGGAAACTTGACAAAAGTATCTTATTACTCGAACGGAATTCTTCAGCGTGAAATCGAAATAATATACTCTCCCACTTCTTTCATTGAAGCAACATTGGATCAAGATATGGGGTCGAAAGATATTCTCATCACGAAATACACCTACGAGTTTAGAAAATGAAGCATCTCATATCCCTTGTCTTTTTCTTCATGAGTTTCGTTGCATTTGGTCAACCCGGAAACGATGTAATAACTCCTGAAAACGCGCGTGCCAAACAAAAGGAACAACACGATAAAATTGAGCGCGACTATTTAGAAAACGTTGAAAAACATCAAAATGCTCAGGGCAAAAAAGGCAAAAGACAGATGAAGCGTCATATGAAGAAGTCTATGCGAATGAGAAGACTTGGAAACAAGCCTTGGTACAAGCGAATGTGGATCAGAAGACAATAAAGACCTTAGAAACGAAAAAAAACTTTTCATTTCGTGTTGGAAAAAACGAAAAAAAAGATGGATTTCAGATGTGTTGATTTAGTTTTACCAAAGAGTTAGGTCTAAACCACCTATCACACTGATAATCAAAACTAAAAATAAAAAATACAAAGATTGATTTAACGAACTTTGGGAATTAAGGTAAGCTTGCCTTATTTTAGCGCCCGTTGTATACTTTAATAATTCCTTAACCCGGTTTTTATGCAGAGAAAATTTTACCTGCTTTTGAGTTTAATTGCCCTTTCAGTGTCAAGTGTACTTGCACAAGGAAACGGTGGAACTTTGAAAGGAAAAGTCATTGACAAAGAGACGAAGAAGCCTCTTCCTTTCGTGAATGTCGTTCTGTTTTTGAATGGAAATCTGATTACAGGTGGACAAACAGATCCAGATGGACAATACACCATTAAACCTATTGATCCCGGAACCTACGAGGTTCAGTTCAACTTTGTAGGTTACCAAACCCAAAGTCAAACTGGAATTCCAATTTCAGCTGGAAAAATTCAATTCGCAAATGCTGAATTAAGTCCAGGTGTTGAAATGAACACCGTGGAAATCAAGGAATACCGTGTTCCTCTTATCGATAAAGATGGAGGTGCTTCCGGTGGAACCGTTACTCGCGAAGAGTTAGAAAAAATGCCTAGTCGTGATGCACTTGGTCTTGCACAAACCGTTGCAGGGGTAAGCTCAGCTGGAACTGGCGGTGGAATTTCTATTCGTGGAGCGCGTACGGGATCTACTTGGGTATACATCGACGGAATTAAAGTTCGTGGATCAACATCATTACCAAAATCAGCAATTGAAGAGGTATCTGTAATAACCGGAGGTATTCCTGCAAACATTGGAGATGCTACGGGGGGTGTAATTAACATCTCGCTTCGTTCCGCTTCTTCTGAGTATACGGGAGGTCTTGAAGCAATTACCTCAGGTTTCAAAGTTGGAGACAAGGCAGTTGGTCTTGACACCTATGGATATAATCTATTGGAAGGTTCATTGTCTGGACCTATCCTATTTAGAAAGAAAGCAGATGGATCGAAAGGCAGACCAATCCTTGGTTTCTTCCTTTCAGGAAACTATACTGACATTGTCGACGGTGGTCCAACATTCGGTGGTGTTTACCGCATGAAAGAAGATGCTCGTCAAGCCATCCTGGCTAACCCTTTACGTCAGAATATTCAAGCCGATGGAACTGTAAACGGAGCTTTGTACAATGCTGATTTCCTTACTGCTGACGATTTTGAAAAAATCAATACACGCATGAACGTGCGTTCAAGACAAGCAAACGTTGTAGCTAAAATTGACTTGAATGCTTCTGAAGGCGTGACGTTAACATTTGGTGGAACCGCTGCAATTAGCCGTGGAAATGGTTTCGATTATGGTAACATGCTATCGAACTGGCAGAACAATCAACAAAACACCGGTTTAGACTGGAGAGCATACGCGAAGTTCGCTCAACGCTTTAAGAACGCAGACGAAGAGTCTGGAAGTTCTAACTTGAAAAATGTGTTTTACCGTATTCAAGCCGATTACTCTAGTTCTTACAACCGTTCTGAGGATGCGCAACACGGCAATAACCTATTCAGATATGGACACGTTGGAACATTTGATATCTTCCGCCGACCTTCTTACACACTGAACAGCTCGGGCAATTACTTCGAGCAAAACGGTTGGCAAGATGTAAATGTGAACTTCACACCGTCTGAATACAATCCTGACTTAGCATCTATTACCAGTCAATTCTTCAACCTCTTCAACACTAACCCTTATGTTACTGAAGTGTTGAACGGAACTGACGGAATCATCACAGACAGTCAATTCTTCGACCCTACTATAAACGACTTTACTTCTGAAACTGAACAAATCGGAGATTCTCCTTATTCTTCAATCACCAATATTCAAGGTGGAAACGGTTTAGTAAACGGCCAACAGCCTGCGGGAACTTACGGTTTGTGGTCTCATATTGGTGCTAAATCAAACAATTACAGTGTATTCCGCAACAATCAATTCCGTATTTCTGGGTCGGGATCTGCCGATATCGGAGACCACGCCATTGAAGTTGGATTCGAATTCGAACAACGCAAAGACGCAGGATACTCAATTGCGCCTATTGGATTGTGGCAATTGGCACGTCAGTACGCTAACTACCATAACCAAGAATTGAATACAGATGCACCTCAGTACTTCAATAACGGAACATATACTTACATCGATTACAGCAATCTCGTTGGTACAGGTCAATTCGAATTCGATTACAACCTTAGAACAGCTTTAGGTTTGGATCCTAACGGAACAGATTTCATCAACACTGATGGTCTAAGTCCTGATTTCTTGACTGTCGACATGTTCGGAGCAAACGATTTATTAAATCAAGGTAATGCCGTTGTGACTTATTATGGTTACGACCACAGAGGAAATTTATTAGGCCGCAAGCCATCACTTGACGATTTCTTCTCTGAGCGTTACACCTTAGGTAACGAGTCTTATTATACACGTGCAGTAGGAGCTTTCGAACCAGTATATATCTCAGGATATATCATGGATAAATTCGCGTTTGACGATTTGATTTTCAACGTGGGTCTTCGTATTGACCGCTACGATGCGAACCAATACGTTCCTAAAGACCCTTATGTAATCAGTGAGGCATTTACAGTGGGTGAGGTTGACTTCGACAGCTTTGGAACTTCACGCCCTTCTAACATCGGCGACGACTTCGTAGTATACGTTGACGATATTCGCAACCCAACGGCTATTCAAGGTTACCGAGATGGCGACAACTGGTACAACGCACAAGGTACTTTGGTTACCGATCCATTCACAAGCGTTGCTGCTGGAGGAAAAATAAATCCATACTTAAGTGTTGATCCAGATGCTGCTCTTACAAGCAAAGCATTTAAGGAATATACTCCAGCTGTGAATTTCATGCCTCGTGTAGCTTTCTCTTTCCCTATCTCGGAAGAAGCTTTGTTCTTTGCACATTATGATATCTTAACTCAACGTCCAACTTCAAGTAACCGTTTCAATCCGGTTGATTACTTGTTCATGGAAAACAGAAACGTATTGATAAGCAATCCGAACCTTCGTCCTGAGAAAACAGTTGACTATGCACTCGGATTCCAACAAGTACTTTCAAAAACATCTTCTATTAAAGTTGAAGCATTTTATCGCGAGTTACGCGACATGATTCAAGTTCGTCGATTCAATGGAGCTTATCCTAGTACTTATAGCGCCTTCGGTAACTTAGACTTCGGTACAGTTAAAGGTTTGACATTAACCTATGATTTAAGAAGAACTGGAAATCTATGGATGAAGACCTCTTATACCCTTCAGTTTGCTGATGGCACAGGTTCTACAACTCAAACACAATTAGCTTTAATTAACGCAGGTCTTCCTAACTTACGTACAGTATCACCTTTCAATTACGATCAACGTCACCGTATCGTGACAACTGTTGACTACCGTTACGGAGAAGGAAAAGAGTACAACGGTCCAGTATGGTTCGGCAAACAAATCTTCGCGAACACAGGGGCTAACCTTATCGCAAACCTTGGTTCTGGAACTCCATATACTGCTCAAGTATTCCCTACTCCAATTACTGGTGAGTTGAGTCCTACTACAGCAGGTGGTATCAACAGTGCTCGCCTTCCATGGCAGTTCACAGTTGATATGAACTTCGATAAAAACTTCAGTCTTGCCTTCGGTGGTGAAGGTGATAAGAAAAAAGCGGCTAACTTAAATGTATATCTATGGGTGACTAACCTATTGAATACACAAAACATTTCAAGTGTTTACCGCTTTACTGGAACACCTGATGACGACGGATATTTAGCTGCTGCTCAATACCAAAACGTAATCAACACACAAAACTCACCATCTTCATTCAGAAACTACTACAGTATGTACGTAAACAACCCTTACAACTTGGGTTCACCACGTCAGATTCGTTTAGGGGTAAGATTTGATTTTTAATTTTTTGAGAAAATGAATTATTCAAAAAGCATGAGAAAGAAAATATACATAAGTCTAGTTGCTCTTGCACTTGGATTTGCGAACCAAACTTTCGCTTACAAGTCTGTTCTAGAAAATTCTGGAATGGTTCAGAACAACGAAATCGTTACTGATTCTCGCGCTGCACTTTGCGCGCCTGCAACAGGATTAAGAGACTTAGCTTGGAATAACGTGAAGGCGTTAATTGAAACGGGTGGATCAATGTGGCAAAACCGCTCGTTGAGTCGCGCTGCTTACGAAGTTCCAAAGGGAGGAGGTGTTTCCTCTATCTACGCCGGAGCACTATGGATGGGCGGTATTTCTCCTGACCAACAATTGAAGTTAGCCGCTGTTACCTTCCGTGGTGACGGTAATGACTATTGGCCTGGACCCTTGACAAACGATGGTACAGCTTCTGTAACTGAATCGACTTGCGAACAGTACGACAGATTCTTCGTTTCATTGCGTCAAGATGCACAAAGACATCGCGCATACTACGATTGTATCGCTGCAGGTGGAACAGATTGTGCTACTGATTACGCTATCCCAGGGTATTTCTACGAGTATCCTGCAATTGGAAATACAGCAGCTGGACAAGATTTATACCTTGCTCCTTTCTATGATTATGACCAAGATGGATTCTACAATCCACAAAACGGTGACTACCCATGGTATGACTTCTTGAGAGAAATCAATTGTGCTGAACGTCGCAGAGAGGATATTGTACCTCTATTTGGTGACCAAACTTACTATTGGATTTTTAACGATAAAGGAAATGCACACACAGAATCACAAGGACAGCCAATTGGTATGGAGATTCGTGCACAAGCCTTCGCATTTACTTCGAATGACGAGGTAAACAACATGACTTTTTATAACTACGTTTTGATTAACCAAGGATCACAAACTTTGACCGAAACATATTTCGGATCATGGGTTGACCCGGATCTAGGTACATCTACAGATGACTATGTGGGTTGTGATGTTCAACGTGGATTGGGCTATTGTTACAATGGAGATGCGTTCGATGAGCCAACATCTTCTTCTTTAGGTTATGGTTCTAACCCTCCTGCAGTAGGTGTTGACTTCTTCGAAGGTCCATACCAAGACACTGATAACAAGGATAACCCTTTAACAACTGATATCATTGATGCAATTGATCAAGACGGTATTCCTTACAAAGGATTAGGTATTGGATACGGCGATGGTGTAATCGATAACGAACGTTTCGGTATGCGCAAGTTTGTTTATTACAACAACAGCCAAAACCCAGTAAACGGAGAGCCTGCATTACCAAGTCACTTCTACAACTACATGCGCGGTTTCTGGAAGAACGGGCAGCGTATGGCTTATGGCGGAAATGGCGCTTCAGGTCCTAACGTTACTAATATTCCTGCAGATTACATGTTCCCAGATGATACCGACCCATTGCATTGGGGTACAGGCGGTGTTATTACTGATGATTGGTCTGAAGAGTCAGAAGGTAATCCACCAAATGACCGTCGTTTCATTCAAGCAGCAGGTCCTTTCACTTTGAAGCCAGGTGACTACAACAACATTACTTTAGGTGTTGTTTGGGCAAAGGCTAACAGTGGTGATCCATTCGAATCTGTTCGTTTACTTCGTGAATACGATGATAAGGCGCAAGCTTTATTCGACAACTGTTTCGAATTGGTATCAGGTCCAGATGCACCAGATGTTACCATTCAAGAATTGGATAAAGAAATCATTTTAATGCTTTCTAACGACAATGCTATCTCTACAAACTTTCAAGAAAACTACGGTCCTGAACAAGGAGGTTTCGACCCAAGTATTCCTGAAGAACTAGCAGACGGAACTCAATTAACATTAGAAGATCGCTCATACAAATTCGAAGGATATTTGGTTTACCAAAGAGCGAACGACGATGTTAGCGCGAACGACTTAGGTGATATTGAAAAAGCACGCTTAATCGCACAGTGCGATGTTGAAAACGGAATCGGACGAATCATTAACTTCTCTCGTGACCCAATTACTGGTTACATCATTCCTGAATTGAAGGTTGATGGTGCTGATCAAGGAATTCAACGTTCTTTCCGTGTAACTACCGATGCATTTGCTACAGGAAATAATGCGCTTGTAAACCACAAGACATATTACTTCATGGTTATCGCATACGGCTACAACAACTACTCACAATACGACATCGCTTTAGAAAAAGGTCAAGACGAAGCATTCCTATCTTCTAGAAAAAGTGCAATTGGTGAGATTCAAAAAATTGCTGCTATTCCTCACATCCCTTCTCCTGAATTAGGTGGAACTATCCAAAATTCAAACTACGGTGATGGAGTTCCATTGACTCGTATTGAAGGAAAAGGAAACGGAAACAACCACTTACTTCTTAGTTCTGAAACAGAAGCAATCATTTTGGCTAACAACAACATTAGCGAATTGACATACGCTCCTGGAAAAGGTCCTGTTCAAGTTAAAGTTGTTGATCCATTAAGAGTACCTTCAGCTGACTTTGAATTAAGACTTAAAACAACCGAATTCGGCGAGGATACTCCAGATAGCATGTATTGGGAGTTGGAAAACCTTGATAACGGAACAATCTATGGAACTTACAAAAAGTTCAATTCTTCAAGTGAAGATGTAATCTTAGATTGGGGACTTTCTGTTACATGGGGACAATACGATTACCAGGTCGATGGTGCTCAAGTTAAGCATTACACTGAACTTCTTTCTTCATCTGTATCTTACAGCGACCCATCTAAACCATGGTTGCTCGGAATTGAAGATGCTGAAGGATTTACTGAACAAAACTGGATTCGTGCAGGAAGTGTAAAAACTGAAGGGACAGATCCTCAAGCGCTTTCAGAAGCGTTGTATGACGACTATGAGCAAGGAAGTTCTGGTTTCCCTTTCACAGATGAATCTGAGAAATACGAAGCTGTAGCTGGTGGAACATGGTCTCCATATTGCCTAGTATCAGGAACAGTTTTGGATCCTAATGATGCAACTATCGTTGTAAACAACGTTGCTCCTACCACTGATGCATTAAAAGGAGATTTAGATCAATTAGATCAACAACGCAAATCCAACATCAAAGGATTAAACAACATTGATGTTGTGTTTACAAAAGACAAATCTAAATGGACCCGCTGTCCTGTTCTAGAAATGCAATTCACACCAGAATTGGCTGAGGATAACGACGGTGACAACACTGTTGATCCTGAAAAAATGAAAGTTCGTCGTGCACCTTCTGTAGATAAAAACGGAAGAAAGGCAGGTCAAGCTGGATATAACGCGTCCGAGGGTGAACTTGTTTCTCCAATTGGAATGGGCTGGTTCCCTGGTTATGCTATCGATCTAAGCACAGGTGAAAGACTAAACATGGCGTTTGGTGAAGACAGCTGGCTCGTTGGTGAAAACGGTCGTGACATGATTTGGAATCCTTCATCACGTTTGTACAACAACAACGGTCAACCATTATTCGGTGGACAACACTGGATCTACGTTTTCAAGAACCTGCAGTGGGAAGACTACTCTCCTAGCAGCCCTGCTTCGAGCCTAGCTCTGAGCCCAAATTATGATAACGGTCAGTTCTTATATTCTAAACTCTCAGATCCATCTATCAGTACATCTAACTGGAAGAAGGTTTTCCGCGGATGTACTTGGGTTGGAAGTGGTTTGGTAAATCCTGAGCACCCACTGCTATCAGTTGAAGAAGGAATTATTCCAAATGATGTTAGAATCAGCGTTCGCGTTGCGAAGCCATATAGCAGTTATGCTTACAGCACTGCAGACATCTCTACTACCACTAATTCGGTAAACGAATGGAGAAACATATACAGCTTCTCTACCAAGAACATTGCTACTACCTTGAATGAAGCGAACACACTTACATCAGTTCTCGATATCATTAACATTGTTCCTAATCCATACTACGCGTTCAGTTCATATGAAACGAATCAGCTAGATAACAGAGTTAAGGTTACTAACCTACCTGATATCTGTACGGTGACAATCTATGACTTGAACGGAAATAGAATCAGACAGTTTAAGAAAGCTGATAAAATTACAAGTATCGATTGGGATTTGAAAAATGAAAGAAACATTCCTATCGCTTCAGGAACTTACATCATACATGTTGATGTACCAGGTATTGGAGAGAAAATATTGAAATGGTTCGGCGTTATGCGTCCAGTTGACTTGAATAACTTCTAATTGAAAAACGAAATTACGATCATGAAAAAATCAATCATATCACTTACCCTGATTTTAGGAATTACTTCCTCGCTTTTCGCGGGAAATCCTGATAGATCTGGATCAGCCGGTGCAAGTCACCTGCTCGTAAATCCATGGGCTCGTTCGTCTGGATTAGGAAATGCATCTCTATCTTCTGTAACAGGGGTTGAAAGTGTGTTTTTAAATGTTGCAGGATTGGCATTCACCAAGAAAACCGAATTGCTTTTCACGAACACCCAGTATTTCGTTGGAACAGGTATACAGCTTAACGCCGCTGCCTTTGGACAAAAAGTAGGGAAATCAGGAGCTTTCGGATTATCTGTTGTTAACATGAACTTCGGAGATATCGCTCGCACAACTGAAGCTCTTCCTGAAGGAGGAATTGGATCGTTCACGGTTAATTATTCTAACATTGGAATCAGTTTCGCGAAAGAATTCTCGAATAGCATCTACGGTGGTCTTACCGTGCGTCTAATCAGTGAAGCTATCTACAACGTGCGCTCACAAGGTGTGGCCTTCGATGCGGGTATTCGTTACGTAACCGGAGAAAAAGACAATGTTCGTTTCGGAATTACTTTGCGTAATGTTGGACCTCCTATGCGTTACAAAGGAGATGGTATGACTGTTTCTGCAGTTATTCCGTCAAGTGGTAACTCACTAACTGTAGAGCAACGCTCTCAGCCTTATGAAATGCCTTCTATGGTTAACGTTGGATTTGCTTATGACTTCTTAATGAAGAATAGCATGAAATTGACTGCTAATGCGGCCTATACCTCGAATTCATTTAGCAAAGATCAAATTGCTTTAGGTTTAGAATACAACTTGCGTAATCGTCTTTTCTTAAGAGGTGGATACCAACAAGACATTGGTTCTAATACAGTTTACAACGCTAAAAGTGCACTTTCAGGACCTACTGGTGGACTTACTGTTCAATTACCAACGGGAGACAACGGAAGTGTAATTGGTTTAGATTATTCTTATCGCTTAACGAATCCGTTCAACGGTATTCACAGCATGGGAATTCACATCACGCTATAAAATTCTCACTATATTTGTTTAGAAACCTCGTTCGCGGGGTTTCTTTATTTTTAAAACATACAAGACTATGTCACACATTGCTTATTACACAGCGGAAGGACTTAAAAAATTAAAGGATGATTTATACAACCTTAAGATGGTTGAACGTCCTAAAATTAGCCAGCAAATTGCTGAAGCAAGAGACAAAGGCGATCTAAGTGAAAACGCTGAATACGACGCTGCTAAAGAAGCGCAAGGTCACCTAGAGGCGAGAATTGCTAAGATGGAAGATCTAGCTGCTAACGCCCGTCTAATCGATGATTCACACATAGACAATTCAAAGGTTTTCATTCTTTCACGAGTGAAATTAAAAAATTTGAAAACGAATACCGAAGTAGAGTACACATTAGTTGCTGAAAACGAAGCCAACCTAGCCAATAAGAAGATCAGTATCGATTCACCAATTGGCAAAGGACTTCTTGGTAAAAAAGTGGGAGAAATCGCTGAAGTACAAGTCCCCGCAGGTACCCTCCAACTCGAAATTCTAGATATCAATAGATAATGGCAACGCTCTTCACTCGAATCATTAATGGTGAAATACCCTGTTATAAAATTGCCGAAAACGACCTATTCATAGCTTTTCTAGATATTCTTCCAGTTGCAAAAGGGCACGCACTTGTCGTACCGAAAAAAGAAATAGACTACATCTTCGATTTACCCAATGAAGAGTTACAAGCATTAAACATTTTCGCTAAAGAAGTAGCTCGCAAAATTCAATCAGTCATTCCGTGTAAAAAAATCGGCATCAGCGTAATCGGATTGGAAGTGCCGCACGCACACATGCATCTTATTCCAATCAACAACATACATGATATGAATTTCGAAAAGGAACGATTGAAATTCACTGCTGAAGAATACACCGAGCTTGCTCAAAAGATTTCTAACGCTTAATTTAAATCTTTTTTATACTAAAAAAGGCCCTATTTCTAGGGCCTTTTTCTTATAGTCAGATCTAATGTTAGTTCTTCAACATTTTCTTTCTAGCAATTGCATTGTTCGAAGTATGAATCTCTACGGTATACATTCCTGCAGACCAATTCGAAGAATCTACAAATACAACTTCTTGATTTGTCGTGTTTGAATTGTAAACGATTCTACCCATTGCATCGAATACACGTACTGCACTCACACGCTCTGAAGCGCGAATAGCAAATGATTCGTTCGCTGGATTTGGGAATACGTTGAAAGAAACTTCTTCAGTCTCATCAACACTAATATAACAAGGGCTCGTGTTCAAGTTCAAAGCACAAGCGATACGTGGTACTGAATAACCCATGATAGAATCACAGTAAGCCATTCCCTTTGCAGCAGACATATCTGGGTTTGTAGCCAAACCGCTTGCGCTGTTCGGGTTAGTTGCAGCATCCCACCACTCCCATGGTGCCGAGTCTACTTCCATTCCAACTGGACGCTCCAATGGGAACAAACCGTGGAAACCATTGTTCGTAGAGTTTGCAGCATCTGTATAAACTTGACCAGGCTCATAACCTTCAGCCAATTCAAATATTCCGTTGTTACCATAAGCGCTCAATGCCAATTGAACATCGTAGCTACCTTGAACCTCAACAACTGGTAAATTCAAACCAGGTACAATTACAGTTCCTGTGTAATATGGAGCGAATGGATCTGAAGGAACTTGGAAAGAAATCATTGGATTATCTTCTGCATCAATCCAAGAAATATCTCCACAAGCACCACCCATGTTAAGCGCAACATTGATATCTGAGCTATATCCAACGTGATTCGCGTAACACAATGTGTCTCCGTTTAAAGGATTAACACCAACTGATGTTCCGTTGATGTCTCCGTTTACGAAATCCAATACCATTGGAATACCTTCGCTGGTTGTAAACTTAGGAAGAAGCAAATCTGTGTATGCATCGATACCTGTAACAGCGAAAGAGATATATCCACCTGTTCCTTGTCCCCATACCGCAACGCGGGTAGGATCAATACCGAATGGGTTACCATCTTCTGCAGCAGTCTTACGGAAAAAACGAACAGCAGTGCGACAGTCTTGAACACCACGGTAAGCCGCGTTGATCAATGTGTTTACACGCTCTTCTTGTGTTGCAGCAATTGGATTCCATCCTAGACGGTAATCGCAAGAAGCAACAACATATCCCAATTTAGCCAAACGAGTACACAACTCAACAATTGTTGAATCTGTGCGTGTTCCGCCAGCACCTTGGTTTTGTGGGAAAGGAAGGAAGTTTCCAGTGTGGAAATAAAGAATTACCGGACGGTCTGTTTCGGTATCACCAGCAGGCGAATAAACATCCATTTTCAAAGCTTCAGGAATCGCTTCTCCGAGCTGAGCATAATACAATACCGTAGCGTTCACGCCATAGGTAACGTCCGTTTGAACGTTAACCGAAGTAAATTGCTCCGTCATGTAACGCTGTGCAGAAGCACCAGTTACACTCAACAAAGCAATCGCAATCAATGAGTAGATTTTTTTCATGTTTTATTTATTTTGTTTTTGATGATTGAACGAATATAGTACGCTAAGATAAGCCATTCTGCCAATTGCAGGTCCACCATAAACTTGAACCTGTTTGTTATTTAAGACATTAGATGCACCAAGCTTCACAAAAATGTTCGATTTAATATGGTTGTAATTCACCTGAACATCTACCATGTCGTATGTATTAATAAATCCTGTGAACTGCGGCGAGCCTTCGAATAAATACCCTTGAATCCATTTATAGTTAACACCATAACCCCAACAATTTCCATCCTTCGACTCAAACAACTTATTACCTGTAACACTTAAATTGTACTTGTGCTTTGGAGTGTTGAAAGCTGGAATAATCGGATCGTTCTCATCGCTTCTAGCGATGGCATTATAAGAATAATTAGCCGCAAAGCTATGCTTCTCGTGGAAATAATAATTCACTCCTAAATTCAGACCTTGCGTAATAACCGTATTCTTCGAATTTGCTGAATAACGATAAACCTGCAATTCATCAGGGAGATTTGTCGTGGGGTCGAAAGTTGCCTCTAATCCTATGTTATAACCTATGAAATGCTTATAAACACTATAATACCCACCTAAGTCTAAATAAACTTTGTTATCGAAGAAAGACGCACGATAACCCAATTCCATAGTTTTTACTTGCTCAGGACGAATGGGATCTATATTGAAATATCTCAGACTGTCTGTTTCCAATGTATTTCTATAGGCATTGAAACTCGCCAACGTAATTAACGAATCCACACCACTCAGATTTCCACTCAAAATAGCTGGACCAACATTCAGGCTTAAATACTGATCGGTAAGCGTTGGATTTCTCAAAGCCGAAGAGAACGATGCTCGCAAGTAATGATTCTTCTTAGGTTGAAAAACAACCGATGCAGCAGGACTCACCAACGCGTCGAAGTTTACATTCTTATCTAGTCGCAGGGTTCCACTAACAATAAGTCTGTTCTCTAAGAATTTTCTTGTCGCTCCGAAATACAATCCTCCCTCGTAATTGTATATTTTCTCGACGTCGTCTGTAAAAATTGTCCCAGCAGAATTTGGACGATACAGGCGAGCGTTTCCACCTATTCGATAATCGATATACCCCGCTCCTTCCCATTGGTATTCACCATGAGTATGAAACAAGGATGAGCGGTCGTAGAAACGTGTTCCCCCATCAGCATCATTGTTATTGGCAGAAATTATTTGATTGAAATTCGAGTTGAAAAGTGCTGATCCCGGTTGAAAAAAACCGAACTGTCCAGCCATCGGTATGCCCGCAGTACCGTTGTTCGTCCAATTCTCTACCAATTGATGATAGAATGCTAAACTATCTGCATTCTGTGCCGACCACGAAGCATACTGAGCGTCGGTTGGAACAATGAAAAAATTGGGTTCTGCTGGATAATTCGGATTGATAACATATTGAGGATAGTTCATATCCAATACCCTGTTTCGAATTGAATCTTGCCAATACTTCACATAAGCATTCGCCCAATTTTCATCTGACCGCGCAGCGTCCTGTAATTTCAATGCTGTGAAATAAGGGTCGAAACTATTTCCAGCATTTTCTCCAGTTCCATAAAAACGAATGAAATACTTGTCCTTTTTCTTCAATTCAACTCGCCCTTGGAAAAATAAGATGTCTCGCAGACTGAATCGGTTGTCTCCTTGATAAACTGTTGTTCCTTGTCCAACATTTCCTGCCAAAATCAATTCCGGAGAATTCTCTTCAAGCTCTGGTTTCAAGCGCAAATGAACAGAGGCATTCGCCTTTACGTTCTTTGTGTTGTAATCTACCAAATCAGACTCCCGGTAACCTGTTCTGAAAAATGTTCCTAACCCTGGTTTACCATTTGGATCTTCTGAATAGTTGTTCGCCGGAAAATATTCGTCGCCGTAGGTATTTACCGCATCGAATCTTCCTGGATTGCTCGCTGAGAAACCACCACCGTAGATAGGAGATTGATTATCGGCTGCCCAATCCAAGGCTTTAAACGCAAAGACGTTGAACTTATATGCCAAGAATTTATAGCCATCCTTGTTGGAAAACGCGTGAGCAAATCGAACCGACGGTTCTACCAATTGTCTTTCTCCAACACGAAGCTGCGCAGTAAGACCTGTATGAATAAACGGATCCTTTGTCTCCATTTTGATAACACCGTTGAATGCTCCAGGCCCATAAAATGCACTACTCGCACCTTGAACAATTTCTACTGCGAACACATCCAAATCAGGTGCTCCAAGAAAATTACCTAAAGAGAAATTCAAACCTGGAGATTGGTTATCCACCCCATCAATGAGCTGTAAACTTCTTACGGGTGAGGTCGAGTTAAATCCTCTTGTATTGATAACTCGAAATCCTAAACTTGCCGTGGTTAGATCAACTCCCTTCAACGCCCCCAAACCTTCGTAAAAATTTCCAGAAGCTGAATTTTTAATAGCAGTCAAATCCATTCGTTCAACGGTTAATGGATTCTGTTTTTGCTTTTCTGTGATTCGAGTGTCCTTAATAATTACTGTTGGCCCAAAATCTCCCGGACTCATTTCAACCAAAATAAAATCTGCATTTCTCACCAAGATCTCTTGGTCGGCAAACCCAACATACTTCACGACCAATGTCGCAGGCAGTTCTGAAACTTTAATGGAAAACTCACCGTCGTAATCTGTTGTTACACCATTCGAGGTACCCTTCTGAAAGACCACCGCACCGGTTAGCGTAGCTTGGTTCTGCTGCTCCACCACTTTTCCGCGAAGGGTTTGCGAATACATGGTTGTAGTCGTCAAAAATGCCATAAGACAAAAAAGGAGATTTCTCATACGACTACAAATTACAATCATTTTCAAAAGGAAATTCATTTTCCATAGAGAACTTATTAAAAATGACATGAAGAAAAAAAGGGCCGTCACCGGCCCTTTTCATATTATTCTATCGAAAAAGATTATCCGCTACAAGATTCGCAAGAATCTGGATTGTCTAAAGAACATGAAATAGCATCGACATTCTTCTGAGAAAGTGTATCCGGAGTAATATTCATATTAACTGTCACTGGGGCTGTTTCAGCAACAACCGCAGCTTTTGGCTGTGACAGTTGAGACTTATCAACAGTAAACTTAATTGCATCTGTAGCAGCCTTCGTTCTTAAATAATACATTCCAGTCTTCAATCCCTTCTCCCATGCATAGAAGTGCATCGAGGTCAATTTTCCGAAGTTTGCATTCTCCATGAAAATATTCAGCGACTGGCTTTGACAGATATACGCTCCGCGATCAGCAGCCATGTCAATAACCACACGTTGAGAAATTTCCCATGCTGTCTTGTATAGCGCCTTCAAGTTGTCTGGAATCTCATCTATGTTTTGAACAGAACCGCTGGTAGACATTAACTTGTTCTTCAATCCGTCGTTCCACAATCCAAGATTCACAAGGTCCTTCAATAAGTGCTTGTTCACAACAATGAACTCACCAGCCAACGTTCTTCTTGAATAGATATTCGTCGTATAAGGCTCGAAACATTCGTTGTTTCCTAAGATCTGTGCTGTAGATGCTGTTGGCATTGGCGCTAACAACAAACTGTTGCGCATTCCGTACTTAGAAATTTCTTCTTTCAACACACTCCACTCCCAACGGTCTGTTGGAGTAACATTCCACATATCGAATTGAAGAATTCCTTTAGATGCTGGAGATCCAGGGAAGGTCTCATAAGCACCGTCTCTTCTTGCCAAGTCTTTCGACGCGGTACAAGATGCATAGTAAATCGTTTCAAAAACTTCACGGTTCAACTTCTTCGCTTCTTCCGAATCGAATGGGAAACGCATTAAGATGAATGCATCGGCCAATCCTTGAACACCAATTCCAATTGGACGGTGACGCATGTTTGAATTGCGCGTCTCAGGAACTGGATAGTAGTTTCCGTCAATAATCTTGTTCAAGTTTACCGTCAATTGGTAAGTCACTTCAAACAATTTATCGTGATCAAAAGCTCCGTCTTTAACAAACTTCGGTAACGCGATTGAACCTAAATTACAAACTGCAATTTCGTCTGGTGCTGTGTACTCGATAATCTCTGTGCACAAGTTAGAACTCTTAATGGTTCCCAAGTTTTGTTGATTACTCTTGCGATTCGCAGCATCCTTGTATAGCATGTAAGGGTTACCTGTCTCAATTTGAGACTCGATAATTTTGTACCAAAGCTCTTGTGCCTTAATTGTCTCTCTTCCCCTTCCCTCAGCCTCATACTTGGTGTACAATTTTTCAAACTCTTCACCCCAACAATCTGAAAGTCCTGGACATTCGTTTGGACACATCAATGTCCATGTTCCATTGTCCTTCACACGTTGCATGAACAAATCTGGAATCCAAAGTGCGTAGAACAAATCACGCGCACGAACTTCTTCTTTACCGTGATTTTTTCTTAAGTCCAAGAAGTCATAAACATCTGCGTGCCATGGCTCCAAATAAATAGCGAAAGAACCTTTGCGCTTTCCACCGCCCTGATCTACATAACGAGCAGTGTCGTTGAATACACGAAGCATTGGCACAATACCGTTACTTGTTCCGTTCGTTCCGCGGATATAAGAACCTTTTGCACGCACATTGTGAATGCTAAGACCAATACCACCGGCACTTTGAGAGATTAAAGCCGTTTGCTTCAACGTATCATAAATACCCGGGATACTATCGTCTTTCATTTGAATTAGGAAGCAAGAGCTCATTTGTGGCTTTGGCGTTCCTGCGTTGAAAAGCGTTGGCGTTGCATGCGTGAACCAACCCTCACTGATCATGTTGTACGTCTTTACAATTTCATCTAAATCTGTCTTGTGAATTCCAACTGCAACGCGCATGAACAAATGCTGTGGACGTTCCACAACCTTGCCGTGCATCTTCAACAAATAAGATTTTTCTAATGTCTTAAATCCGAAATAATCGAATTGAAAATCTCGGTCATAAATGATGGTGCTGTCCAATAATGGAGCGTTTTCCATCACAACTTGATAAACATCTTCAGCAATCAAACCAGCACTTTTACCGGTTTTCGGATCTACATAACTGTACAAATCAGTAATCGTTTGCGAAAACGACTTCGTTGTATTCTTATGTAAGTTTCCAATCGCAATGCGTGATGCAAGAAGAGCGTAGTCTGGATGTGTCGTTGTATTCGTTGCAGCAATTTCAGCCGCAAGCGTATCTAACTGACTCGTGGTTACACCATCAAAAACCCCTTCGATTACCTTCATGGCAATTTTCAATGGATCCACGATTGGGTTTAACCCGTAGCATAATTTTGAAATACGAGCAGTGATCTTATCGAATTTAACTGTCTCTTTTCTACCGTCTCTTTTTGCTACAAACATGTGCGTACTCTATTTTCGTTAATGCTTAATTTTCTTAGAATTCCTCAGAGAATGAAATGGCTCTTGAATCTTCTGAAGGGCCATCTTTTACGCCGGCCTTTTGATACTCCGCAACGCGTTTCTCGAAGAAGTTCGTTTTACCTTCCACACTTATTAAATCCATAAAGTCGAATGGATTCGTGCTGTTATAAATCTTTTCGTTACCTAACTCGTTTAACAAACGATCTGCAACAAATTCAATGTACTGACTCATTAAATCGCTGTTCATTCCAATCAAGCGAACAGGAAGCGCATCGGTGATGAACTCACGCTCAATTGCAACCGCTTGCTCAATGATTTCACGAACGCGTTCTTTCGGGAGTTTATTTTCAATGTGATTGTTGTACAACAAACAAGCAAAATCACAATGCATTCCTTCGTCACGACTAATCAACTCATTACTGAATGTTAGTCCTGGCATGAGTCCACGCTTCTTCAACCAGAAAATACTGCAGAAACTTCCTGAGAAGAAAATACCTTCAACAGCAGCGAAAGCCACAAGACGCTCGGTGAATGTTCCACCTTTGATCCAACGCAACGCCCACTCTGCCTTCTTCTTCACACAATCCAATGTATCGATTGCATTGAATAAATAATTCTTGTCTGCAGTATCCTTGATGTAAGTGTCGATTAACAATGAATAGGTTTCACTGTGAATGTTCTCCATCATAATTTGAAAGCCATAGAAAAACTTGGCTTCCGTGTATTGAACTTCACGCACGAAGTTCTCAGCTAAATTTTCATTAACAATTCCATCGCTAGCCGCGAAGAAAGCCAAAACGTGTTTGATGAAATGACGCTCGTCGTTGTTCAACTTAGTATTCCAATCAACCAAGTCGACACTCAAATCAATTTCTTCAGCTGTCCAGAAACTAGCTTCTGAGGTTTTGTACATCTGCCAGATGTCCTGATGAATTATTGGAAAAAGTACAAATCTGTCTGGATTCTCCTTCAAAAGCGGTTCTTCGTGCTGCATCAGTGTGTTGTTTGCGTTGTTTTGGTAGTCTAATTTCTTGTCCGTTTTAATGAAAACGAAATTTGAAATACGAGAATTCAAAGATTCGTTATCAAGCGTGAAATTGCAAATTAAAACAGTTAACAAGAAGGCTTAGTTTTTAACAATTAATTTCTTATATCTCTACAACCCTTATCTCCGTAGCGATTTACACTTTTTTATTTTTTTTTCTTGTTTTTGTGACAGATTTTCAGGTATATTTTATGGCATCACTTTTATTAAGACTTAAGCCCGAATGACTGCTTTTTATACTCTTAAAAAAGGAAAGAAGGCGTTACATTTGTAACCATTAATTGAAGAACCTATGCTTGGAGCGCTGAATACCATTCTGAAGAAAATAATCGGAGATAAAAAAGAGAAGGATCTTGAAGCCATTCAACCGCTTCTTAAAGCCACCAAATCTGCCTACGAATCAATTTCAAATGTCAGTGCTGACGACGTTCGCCGAATGTCACTTGATATGCAGGCTCGCATTCAAAAACATGTTCAACATTTAGAGGATGAAGTTGATGCATTAAACGCAAAAGCAGACGCGCTTCCCTTGGACGCTCTAGAGGAAAAAGAAGGGATTTACAGTGAAGTTGATAAGGTGCGTAAGACCATTAACGAAGAAATTGAAAAAGTGCTTTTGGAAATTCTTCCGGAAGCATTTGCGGTTATTAAGCGTACGGCAGAGATCTTCAAAAACAACGAAGAGATTACGGTTTCAGCCAATGCAAACGACAAAGAGTTCGCGACACAAACATCAAAAGATTATGTGCGCATTGAAGGCGACAAGGCTATTTGGAAAAACAATTGGTCTGCTGCGGGAAATAGATTTACCTGGGACATGGTGCACTACGATGTGCAATTAATCGGTGGTATAGCGCTTCACACAGGTAAAGTTGCGGAAATGGCTACCGGTGAAGGAAAAACATTAGTGGCAACACTTCCTGTCTTCTTGAATGCGCTTGCAAACAAAGGAGTTCACGTAGTAACTGTGAACGACTACCTGGCTCGTCGTGACTCTGAGTGGATGGGCCCTTTGTATGAATTTCATGGTTTGAGCGTGGACTGCGTAGACAAACACCAACCCAATTCAGATGCTCGAAGAAATGCCTACCGCTCGCACATCACATTTGGCACGAACAACGAATTTGGATTCGACTATTTGCGTGACAATATGGCTGTTGAAGCCTCTCATTTGGTTCAACGCAAGCATCACTTTGCTATCATTGACGAGGTTGATTCTGTCTTAATTGATGAAGCGAGAACACCGCTTATCATTTCAGGACCAACTTCAAAAGGCGATCAACAAGAATTCGATGCACTAAAGCCAAAGATTCAAATTCTAATGAACGCTCAAAAGGCGGCTGTTACGGATTTCTTGACGGATGCTAAGAAAAAACTTCAACCAGAATCAGGTAATCCAAACAAAGAAGAACTTCAAGAGGGTGGACTTGCACTCCTTCGCGCTTACCGCGGATTACCTCGCAACAAAGCACTAATTAAATTTTTAAGTGAGGAAGGAATCAAAGCCATTCTCTTAAAAACAGAAGGGCAATACCTACAAGACAACCAGCGCGAAATGCCTAAAGCAGATGCTGAATTGTTCTTCGTAATTGATGAGAAAAACAATCAGATTGAATTAACCGACAAGGGTATTCAATTGATGTCGAAAAACATGGAAGACGAGCGTTTCTTTGTCCTTCCGGATATCGGAACTGAAATCGCAATAATTGAAAAATCTTCAAAAAGCGACACCGAGCGTGTGAGTGCTTTGGAAGAACTTCAACGCGATTACAGCGTGAAGAGTGAGCGTATTCACACCATTAACCAACTCCTTCGAGCATATGCTCTTTTTGAAAGAGACAAGGAATACGTGGTGATGGACAACAAGGTGAAAATTGTTGATGAGCAAACCGGACGTATGATGGAGGGTCGCAGATTCTCTGACGGACTGCACCAAGCGATTGAAGCGAAAGAGAATGTAAAGGTTGAAGCGGCAACACAAACCTACGCTACGATTACTTTGCAGAACTACTTCCGCATGTACCACAAACTTGCGGGTATGACCGGAACTGCGGAGACAGAAGCAGGTGAATTGTGGGACATCTACAAGTTGGATGTTATGATTATTCCTACTCATCGTCCAATTTCCAGAAAAGACCAAGACGATAAGATTTATAAAACGAAGAGAGAAAAATACAACGCGGTTATTGAGGAAATAGCTGAATTACGCGAAGCCGGAAGACCTGTATTGGTTGGTACTACTACTGTAGAGGTCTCCGAAGTTCTAAGCAGAATGCTTCGTCAACGCGGTATTGATCATCAAGTGTTGAACGCGAAACTTCACCAAAAAGAAGCGGAAATTGTATCGTTAGCGGGTAAAGCCGGAACTGTTACCATTGCTACGAATATGGCTGGTCGTGGTACCGACATTAAGCTTGGTGAAGGTGTTAAAGATTCAGGCGGATTGGCCATCATTGGTACAGAGCGTCACGATTCACGTCGCGTTGACCGTCAGTTACGTGGACGTTCTGGTCGTCAAGGCGATCCAGGATCTTCATCTTTCTACGTTTCGTTAGAAGATGATTTGATGCGTTTATTCGGAAGTGATCGCATAGCGAAAATGATGGATAGACTTGGTCTGAAGGAAGGTGAAGTAATTCAGCATTCAATGATTACGAGTTCTATTGAAAGAGCTCAGAAAAAAGTAGAAGAGAATAACTTCGGTATTCGTAAACGTTTGTTGGAATTCGATGACGTGATGAATGCACAGCGTGAAGTAATCTACAAACGCAGAAGGCATGCGCTTTTCGGAGAACGTTTGAAGCTTGACATTGACAACATGTTGTTCGATTTAGCCCAAGCATCTGTATCGTATGCGCACAGCGCCAAGAATTACGACGCGTATAAAATTGAATTGCTTCGTTATTTCGGAATTGAGGCTCCTGTAAGCCAAGACGAATTCATTTCCGAAAATGAAATGAATGTCATTCACTCAACGTACGAAGCTGTGCTACTCGCCTACACCTCTCGTATCGATAGCCTTGCGGCTGAGGCGTTTCCTGTTATTGAAAATGTATACCGCACAAACACGCAAGGATATCAGAACATAGCTATTCCATTCAACAATGGATTGAAAGGAATTCAGGTTGCTGTTAACCTTGAAAAGGCCCATTCTTCTGGAGGAAAAGAAATGATCAGCGCCCTTGAAAAAGGAATTACGCTTGCCATCATTGATCAAAACTGGAAAGAGCATTTGCGTGCTATGGACGATCTTAGAAGCAATGTGCAGTTTGCTGCGCACGAGCAAAAAGACCCCTTGTTGATCTACAAGAAAGAAAGTTTCGATTTGTTCCGTACCATGATTACGAAGACCAATGCTGAAATTGCGAACTTCTTATTGACTTGTCAGCTTCCATCTGGAACCCAAGCCAATCAAGCTCCTCAGCGTGAAGTTGTGCGAACTCAGACTGTGAAAGCAGACTCTGGGAACCTGAATCAACAAGCAAGTCAAGCGCAAGAAGCCGGTGAAATGGTTTCTCAGCAACGCAGTGCTCCAGTTGTAGCAGATCCTAAAATCAATCGAAACGAACCGTGCCCATGCGGTTCAGGTAAGAAATACAAATCTTGTCACGGAAAGTAATTATTCCGTGGCAAGATTTTCCCATTTTTCCATAAGGCCTTCGAGCTCCTTTTTTAGTTGCTCGTATTTGGTATTCTGTGAATTCACAAGCTCGAGATTACTGTAATCCATACTTGCCATTTCAGCCTCTAATTCAGCCATTTGAGCTTCTTTCTTCTCAATATCGCCTTCAACTTTTTTAATCTCCTTCTCTTTTGTCTTATCAATTTTCACAGCAGGCTTTGCCTCCATAACCGGCTCTACCTTCTGTGCTTTTTCTTGCTGCTTCACCACCTTTTCGTTTTCGTATAGAGCAATACTTGTCGCCTTTTTATCGCGCAGGAATTCTTTAACATCTCCAGGAAATACAACCATTCTGTCTGCCTGAATTTCAAATACTTTCTGAGTTAATCCATCCAAGAAATCTCTGTCGTGCGACACCAACAAAACTGTTCCATCATACTTCGCGATGGCATTCTTTAAAACTTCCTTTGAAGCCAAATCCAAGTGGTTGGTAGGCTCATCGAGTACCAAGAAGTTGTAGGGTTGAAGTAGTAATTTACAAAAGGCTAAACGCGCCTTCTCTCCTCCTGACAAAACCTTAACCTTCTTGTCAATATCATCTCCACTGAACAAGAATGCTCCTAACAAACCACGAACGCTCTTGCGAATTTCTCCAACCGCTTCGTCATCTATCGTTTGAAAGACAGTCTTTTCACCATCTAAAATATCACTTTGATTTTGCGCATAATAACCTACCTCAACACTGTAACCAATCTTCAATTCACCTTCATAAGCCTCTTGATTCATGATCATGCGAAGCATGGAACTTTTTCCCACTCCATTCTTTCCAATGAGTGCAACTTTCTCCCCGCGTGCTATTTGGAAATTTACTTTTGAAAACAGATGTAGATCGCCATACGATTTCCCAACATCGAATCCTTCCAGTATAACCTTACCGGCGTGTGGGGAAGGTGGAAAAGCAATTCTTACTTTGGTTCCGTCAATATCATCTACTTCAATTTTATCAAGCTTGTCAAGTTTTCGAATCAAGGTTTGTGCAAACGCTGCCTTATCTTTTTTCGCGCGGAATTTATCGATTAACTTCTTGGTGTCCTCAATATACTTCTGTTGGTTCTTTGCCGCGTTTTCTTGACGCTCTACTTCTGATTCGCGCTGAACAATATACTTAGAATAAGAAAACTTATAATCGTACAACTTCGATTTAGAAATCTCAATTGTACGCTTCGTAACATTGTCTAAGAATGTTCTATCGTGAGAAATCAAAACAATGGCACCTGGATATTCAACTAGAAATTCTTCCAACCATTCAATACTTTCAATATCCAAGTGGTTTGTAGGCTCATCGAGCAACAATAAATCTGGGTTTTCCAAAAGTAGTTTACCCAACTCAACACGCATTTTCCAACCACCGCTAAACTCGCGCATAGGGCGCTTCAAATCTTTCGAAGAGAATCCTAATCCCTTTAATACGCGTTCAATTTTCTCGTCTGTGCTTCCTACATCGAGCAAAGACAAGCGATGTGAAACTGCTTCTATTTCATCAATGAGATTTGCATAATCGTCTGAAGTGTAATCGGAATGATTCGCAATTAAGTCGCCAAGCTCCTCCATGCGTGCTTTCATGACTTGTAGCTCACGGAATGCACCTTGCGCCTCTTCGTATACAGAAGCATCCTCTGAGTGCACCATTTCTTGTGGAAGATATCCGACAGTCGTTCCTCGCGCCAATGAAATTGTTCCTTCTGTTGGCTTCTGAATTCCAGCGAGGATTTTTAGCATAGTAGATTTTCCTGCTCCATTCTTTCCAACCAGACCTATACGTTCACGTGGACCAATAAAATATCCAATCTTCGAAAAGAGCTCTCTCGAGCCAAAGTGCACACTTAAATTCCCTACTGTAATCATTCCTTCCTAAAAAAAACAAACCCCTCGGTTAAACCGAGGGGTTCAGATTCAAAACATATCAATTAATAGTTCCATAAATCGTGTTCGTATTCGAAGATTTCCTTCTTCACACGTTCACTCTCCAACAACGCGTCAAGTCCTTGAGCGTATTGTTGAATTTCACGATCGTAAACATTCTCCTCTTTAATGACGTGGGCAGAGAATCTTCTCATTTCGAAAAGATCATCGTAGCTACCACGAAACGCATCGTTCACCGTGTTGAAACTATCCCAATTCGCGAATACATAACGACACTCGCGGTAGTATAACCAAAACAATGGAACAGCTACTGGGTTGTCTGGATCACGCAATTGTCCTTCAGCATTTCTTGGAAGAACCATTGGTGCAATACCAATAATTCTTACATAACGCTGAGAACGTTGCTTGTCGAAAATCCAATCTTCCTTCAAACGGTATCCAACGATATCTTCAGCTTCACGAGTAATCATTGTATCTTTCAATACATACTCGTCTGCGTTGATGTAGTTTTTTACTGTAATCGGAATATTCAATAACGCCTTTACTTGCTCTGGTTCTAATTTGTAGGTAAACTCATCGTCTGCCCCATCAGGACCTGTGCTGTACGCCGTTAGATTTCCATCTTCAACACCCTTGATAATTACTTGCCACAAGCTCTTGCGACCCTTCAAATCTTTCAAAGGGTATAACAAAGGGTAGTTCATCTTCTGACGAAGATCGATTTCTTCCCAAACGCGCTTCTTCCAAAGCACGTCAGCTTCACGCAAAAAAGGCCATTCCTTCACTCTGCGTTGCGGATTGTTTTCTGGTACAAAGGCTCCGTCCAACACATTTCTGCGAGGTTGTGCGTATGCACTGTTGGCAACAATCATGAATGCTGCAACAATTAGAACTGGAATTAGCTTTTTCATAGCCTTACGTTTTAAATGTTATTATTGAACTTTCAAACTGATTGATGGAAGAGGACGTCTTTCACCAGCAACAGAAGCTTCAATTCTTTCTACATAAATTTTATCGCCAGTTTTCACCTTAGATAAAGCTGTTTTCATTTCTGAAGTCAATGATCCACCAGTAGCACGCATTTCAGGTGTGATTTTACCCGCACTTGCAACTGTCATGGTGAAGCCATTGATAGAAACTGGAATCCCTTGGAATACGAAGTCAGCGCCCATACTTGCAAACACCGCTGAAGCTGCTGTCGCATCCCCACGAGAAATGGTTGTAGTCATGTGATTCTTTCCTTGGAACGAAGGAGTTGGATCTGG
>JANQWV010000070.1:83720-96117 GCA_030729695.1 Flavobacteriales bacterium
GTTGGAGAAACAACCAATGCTGCTTCACCTACAGTGAATGGCGGAATAATGAATGGAATAGCTTTATCAGAACCATCAGCATCTTGATAAACAATTACCCCTTTATGAGAGTGAGAACCTAAAGCACTTTCGTTAATCTTGAATTTACACTTTCCGTCTGAACCAGACATAATTGCTTCTTTTCCTGAGTAATCAAAAACCTCTGGCTTCGCCCCGTCTCCTACTTCACCGCCCATGTAAACTTTTGTTTTGCTCGCCTTGTTGTAAGCCGCCAAATATATTTCAGCAACAAATGAGTCTCCCTTCAGAATGTAACTCTGTTTTGGAACAACTGCGACTGTTACGTCCGAGAATTTCAAATCGGATGCGTTAATCGAAGATGCCAAGAAGTTCAATACGGTATTCTTAACCAAAATAACATCAGACTCTATTTTACTCAAGTGAGCAATCGCTGCTGCTAAAGGAGTGTGATAAAACAACGCGGTTTCCCATTTCTCAGGATTCCCTTCACTGTCTGGAATATCGGCGAAAGCAAAAGTGTTGGCTATAAGAGCCTTAGCCTCGGGAGAATCCGTTGATATGCCATGTGCCTTACCTTTCAAATCTGTTATAGTCAAGTTTTGACATTCTTCAGAAAATGCGGTTAGCTTTTCGCGTAATTCTACCGCTGACCATGGACCACTCTTCGGAGAAGATGGTTCGTCACCGATAAGCATACCTGTGGTGTTCTGATTCTCATCTGGTTTGGAAACTTTTTCCTTATCCCCAATGTCAATCAAATGACCGTCTACAATATACTCTTCGAATCCAGAACCATCTGGGTTACCCTTTGCAGAGCAAGCCAAAACGCGCGCCTTGAGTTCTACAATGTGCTTCACCAAGGCATCGGCCTTTTCAACCATCTCGTGAGCTTTGTCTTGGAAAGGACGAGCCTTTTCCTTATCACTCCAGTTATCTAACAATCCTAAAGTCGCGTCAGCACGTTCTTCAGAGTTAGCACTGTTTTTTACCAATCCGCGATTGATCTGAATGAAGGCGTTCAAAACGTCCTTCGATATATTCATGGCAAGAAGTGCGGTAAGAACGAGATACATCATCCCGATCATCTTCTGCCGTGGGGTTTCTTTTCCACCTGCCATTTTAGTTCCTCCTGTTTATTATTACAACAATTTTAATTTGGAACTTATGCTTGACGGCCAGAGCCCATTGCATTCAACATGTTCGCATAAATCGTGTTCAACGATTTCAAGTTATGCGCAAGCTCAGAAATATTTTCTTTGTACAACTTAGTATCTTCAACAGAGTCTGCAAGGTTCTTAACCAATGCACCCATATCGCCGAACATAACACGTGACTTCTCTAATTCTGATAATTGTAGTTCGTACATGCCATTTAATGCCGCAAGATTTTGTGACATCTTCTGCAAGTGCTCACCAGCGTTTGCACCTTGCTCTGTATGAGCAGCTAATCCAGTTAATTGCTCTGAAGCCGCCTCATAAGTAGAGGCTAACTTAGACACTTTCGCAGAAGCATCTTGCAAAGAGGTAGCATAGTTTGAACTAGCCATTGCTGCATCTGTTGAATCAGCCATTTGACGAGCGTTAGAGCTGAAAGTTCTCATTCCATCACCAAGACTTGCGATCAAATCACCGTCAATTTTAGCCTCACTCAAAAGCACATCCAATTGTTGAGAAACACCTTTGTTCACAGCTGGCTTCTTAGAAGAACCATGACCGTGTTCTCCATCTTCTGGAGTAGCTAATTCAGGATAAACCAAAGACCAATCTGGCTCTTCATGTAAAGGTTCAAACGCTGAGAAAAAGAAGATAACAGCTTCAGTACTCAATCCCACAACAAGTAGCAAAGACGCGAATGGCCAGTGCTGAATTTTAAACATCGCTCCAATAATTACGACAGCTGCCCCGATTCCGTACAGTTTTGCCATAAAATTCTTCCAAGCTTTACTTCCAGGTTTCATTGATTTAAAAATTTAAGTTATTTATGAGGTTTAATTGGTTTCTATGAATTATTCGCTACCTGATGGACTGTTCCAGTCTTCAGCAGGACCACTCTTTCCGCGACCTAAGTAAGTCATTACGCAACGGAAGCCGATGTATGACTTAGCAGTATCCTGGAATTCGTATGAACGGCTTCCGCATTGGATAAAGTAAGAGATGTCTTTCCAAGATCCACCACGGATTACTTTACGCTTTTGAGTTGTAGCATCGTCTTCCTTTGCGCGGTAGTCATACTCCGGATTTAAATCGTGCATGATTTCGTAAGCTGCTTCGTCATAAGCGGTGTTACACCACTCAGCCACGTTTCCGGCCATGTTGTAAAGACCCCATCCGTTTGGAGAGTACGATCCAATTGGAACAGTGTGAACACCATTATCATCCGGGTAGTCACCACGCATAGGCTTAAAGTTAGCCAATGGACAACCTAAGTAATTACGTGTGTAAGGACCTCCCCAAGGGTACTCTTCGTTTGAAAGTCCACCGCGAGAAGCATATTCCCACTCAGCTTCTGAAGGAAGACGGAAACGTTGAACAAATGTTTCTCCGTTTTGCTGCTTCCACTCGTTTAGAATTTGGGTTCTCCAAGCGCAAAACGCTTGACACTGACCCCAAGTAACTCCTACAACAGGATAATCATCGTAAGCTGGATGCCAGAAATAAGTTTCAGTTAAGTGTGTGTTGTTTGAATAAGTGAAATCATGCGCCCAAACCAATGTGTCAGGATAAACATTGATTTGCTCTTCAATTACGAACTTCGTTCTGTCTGAGTTGATTTTGATAGAGTGCAATTGATCTAAAGAGTTTTTCTCTCCAGTCTCTTCATCACGATTTCCTTTTTTCTTTGCAGCTCCTTCGAAATCAATCCACCAGTAGCGATACTTTAATTTGCGAGAATCGATTTCTTTACGATCATAATATTTGTCTGCTCCTTGAAGGTAGAACTCATCATAAACGATATCGAAAATCTCATCGTTTTCCATATCGATTTCGGTTTCCCAATCTAATTTGTAACCCTTGTTGATGAAACGATCCATTTCACGACCATCTTCACGTTCAGAGATTCCGAATCCTTCAATTTCGTTTTGAGCTAATTGATCTCTCATGAGAGAGTCACGTACCCAGTATACAAACTGACGATACTCATTGTTTGAAATTTCATGCTGATCCATGTAAAAGGCTGAAACTGTAACGGTCTTAGCCTTTACGGTCATACCTCCTGCAAGGTCGCGATCGTTATTTCCCATTGTGAAGGAACCGAAGTGAATGTAATTCATTCCGTAAGGATTCACTTGAACCCATTCCTCGCGAGGGTAAACACCTACTAGTTCTCCAGCTGGTCCAGGATAACATCCTACAAGCAACGAAGACACTAATGCGAAAAACAAAATTGATTTTTTCATGACTTCCTAAATTAATGAGTTAAACTCTGTTGGGTTAAGTTTAACGTATATATAACTGCGTTGAGTTTCATTTTATTGTTACAATAATCGAGGATCACCCGAAATTCTGCGAATTGGAGTTTTTCCTAAATTAAACTCATATGTTAAAAAGAATTCATGTGATCCCGCGCTGTAGTCCTTTATTGTACTCAACGTTACATCATATGAATATCCCATTCTAAATCCATGTGTGTAAGTGTAACGACCTTGCTGTTTCGTAGCCAGAGCCATTTGCATACCTGCCATTGGAGCAATTGCATCTCCTGGGCGGAATGCCAAACCTCCCCACAACAAATTGTTCCACAATACATTCGCATTAACGTCAATTGCTGGTGAAGCGTTCAAGTCGGACTTCACCAAAAGGTTTGAACGTACAACCAAACCATTGTTCAAATCGTAGTTATATCCTCCCATCAAATAGAAATGACGAGCAGTTGTAAAACCTAAATCGGCTAAATCGGTAGCAGGCAAATGCGTTGCGCTTATGCCCGCGTAAAATTTGTCCTTTTGATAAAACATCAAACCAACATTCGCATCGAAACCGCCTTGAGAAAGTCCAGTTGTTGGAATGTTAGGGTCAGTCGGATCAATTGCTACCCAGTTGGTTCCTAAGGTCTTTGAAACCATTCCAACTTGAAATCCTGCTGAAAGAATATTATTTCCAATTGGCAAGTGATAAGCACCTGAAAGTCTTAAAAATTTGTTTTGCTCCTGACCTAAAACTTCGGTCATGGCTGACAAACCAATACCCACTGTCCTTCCTGCAGCCTTAACGTATCCGTTGTAGTTGAACAAATAAGTCTTGGGATCACGATCAAATCCATCCCACTGGTCGCGATGAAATGCTTGAACTTGATGCATGTTATCAATTCCCGCCGCAGCCGGATTGAAAGAAATCTTATCAAACATCCACATTGTAAACTGTGGATCTTGCTGAGCATTTACAGCACTTGTAAGAGAAAACGCTAGGAGAAGAAAATACAGTTTTTTCATCGTTTGTTTCTTTCGTTTAACACTGAAAAACCCCAAATCGGGATGTAACAGAGTTTGCTAAAATAGAAAATCTATCGAAAAAAACAAAAAAAACAAGAGAAATTCAATGTTCACTAAAAGATAAACCCCTAACACCCTATGATTTTCAATAGGATAGAATCAAAAAGAAGAGCCTTTCATTCTTGGAAGCCTAAACGAGCTTTTGGAAAGTTCTCCACCATCGATCTGGCATCTCTTGTTGAGAAGCCATGAGGTAATCGGAATACGTGCAAGGCACAACGTGATTTCTCTCTTGCTTTTCTCCAGTCCCTGCTGGATAAGCTACTTCCAACCACCAACGGTTGGTAAGATGACTTTTATAAAACACCAACTCATCTCCTGAATCGGTCAACAAAACAATAAATTTTTCGTATTCAGAAAGCGATGCAATTGGGTAGTCTCCTCTTCGGGCATGGTAACCGTCAATGAAACACCAAATCAATTGAGCCATAAGCTTAGCCGACTGACCGCTGTCATCGAGAGAAGGGTTGAATTCATAAAAACCAATGCAGGTCAATTTCTCGCTCATTCCAGCATACTTGCACAATTGGGCGGCTTCATGTCCGAAAAAACCATTGGGTCCGCTCTTTTTGGTCGACATAAACTCAGAATATCGAATAGCGCTTAAATCAAAGCTGAGTAAATCTGCGTTGCGAATTACGGGTTCCGCAACGGCAAGATCCTGCTGAATTTCACCCAACCGTACCGCATCGAAATACATCTTTGATGTTAAATCGAGAATGGCTTTGTCGGTTAAATATCGTTGGTGTCCGAGATTGGAGAAATTGAATAAATAATTGGGGCGATGGAGAATAATTCGATTCAGATATCCTTCAGAGCTCGGGTCGTCTGGGCTCGATCCAAAATCTAATTTCGAATCAATGGTAACCAAGTTTACTGTTTGCTCCATGGCCTCATAAGCCTTGTAAGTGGCATAGGTTAGATCTTGTGTTCCACCTATGACAACTGGGACAATATTCAACTTCATGCAAGCCGTACAGACTTCAGACAACGCGTAATACGTATCCTCCGGGGTTTCGCCTGGAAGAATATTTCCTAAATCAACAATTTTCGAATAATCATCGCAAGCCAGTAGTTTGTATAATTCTCTTCGAACATCATCGGGAGCATTCGCTGCGCCCGAATTGACTTCTGAATTTCGATCTTCACAAACACCAACTATGGCTATTTGCTTTTCATTCAAATCGTTTTCATCATCGAAATAAAAACGTGTTTGAGCACCCAGAGTGTTGTTCGCAAAGAAGCGATTTGAGCTATCGTGAAAGATACTCGGCGAGAGAAATACTGACAAATCCATGAGTACGAAACTACACTGATGAGTCAATCAATTTCGCGCCACTAAAAAATCATTTCAACAAAGGAATGTGATGATTCACATTTTACTTCTTCGGTGATTTTTTTGCTGCGGCCTTCTTAGCAGGCGCTTTCTTAGCCGCCGGTTTTTTCGCAGGAGCCTTCTTCGCTGGTGCTTTTTTCGGCGCTGGCTTTCTGGAAGCAGCCTTTTTTGTTGCCTGTTCCATTTGCTCCTCCATAATCTGCTGCGCGTTAGCCCAAGAAATATCTTCCGCTTTGGCTCCTTTTGGAAGTTTGAAATTCAAGTTTCCTGATTTCAAATAAGCCCCGAAGCGTCCATTAATGATCTGAACATTCTCGTCTTCCGTGAAAGTCTTGAGTAGGTTTGCATTTACACCGTTGATTTTATCTTCAACCAATTTAACTGCTCTTTCCAAATCAATGGTGAATGGATCATCCCCTTCCTTCACACGAAGTGAAGCGTAGGTTGATTTATATTTCACATACGGACCGAAACGACCAATTCCCACTACAATTTTTTCACCGTTCCATTCTCCTAGGTTACGCGGCATTTTAAATAAATCCAATGCTTCTTCTAGGGTTATGGTGTTGATACTTTGGTTTGGACGAAGTGATGCGAACTTCTTCTCTTCCTCTTCAGCCGTTCCCAATTGAATCATTGGACCGAACCTTCCGATACGCGCAATGATTGGCTTTCCAGTCGCTGGGTCGTCGCCCAAAAAACGCTCGCCGGAAGCACGGGCAGCTTCGTTCATTGTTTTATTCACGTTCTCATGAAACGGATTGTAGAATGTGCGAAGCATTTTCTTCCAATCTAAATTGCCTTCAGCAATAATATCGAACTCTTCTTCAACATTAGCGGTAAAAGCATAATCGAGAATCGACTTGAAATTTTCTACCAAAAAATCATTTACCACACGCCCAATATCTGTTGGGAACAACTTCGATCTTTCAGCTCCGGTATTCTCAGTTTTCGTCTCTGAAGTAATGTTCTTATTCGCTAAAGTGTGCACTGCATATGATCGCGGTTTACCTTCCAAATCTTGTTTCACAACGTAAGTACGAGCCTGTATTGTGCTGATTGTAGATGCATAGGTTGAAGGTCTTCCAATACCCAACTCTTCCATTTTCTTCACCAAACTCGCCTCGCTGTAACGTGCAGGTTTCTGTGTGAATTTTTCTTGCGCCACCATGTTTCTCAAATCGAGAATCTGTCCTTCATGCAATGGAGGTAGAACGCCGCTTTCGTCAGACTCTTCGTCATCGGTCCCTTCCATATACACCTTCAAGAAACCATCGAATTTCACAACTTGTCCTTTTGCAACAAGGGTTTCACTTCGTGTTGAAATATTCACATGTGCCGTTGTGTTTTCCAATTTCGCATCGGCCATCTGACTTGCCAATGTTCTCTTCCAAATTAATTCGTAAAGTCTTTTCTCGTTGGTATCTCCATCAATGGTTTTTACAGCCATATCGGTTGGACGAATCGCCTCGTGTGCTTCTTGCGCACCCTTTTTCGACTTGAATACTCTTGGATGTGAATATTTTTCTCCGAAACTTGAAACGATCTCGAGCTTCGCCGCATCCCTTGCGAAATCTGACAAGTTCATACTGTCAGTTCTCATGTAGGTGATCTTTCCGCTCTCGTATAGTTTCTGTGCAACAGTCATGGTTGCCTTTACAGACATACCCAACTTTCTGCCTGCCTCTTGTTGAAGAGTTGAAGTTGTGAATGGTGCCGCCGGCGTTCTTGTTCCCGGCTTCGTTTCCAATGACGATATCGCAAACTCTGCATTTTTACAATCTTCTAAAAACGCTTGAGCAGCTGTTCCATCTGAAATTTTTCCAGACAAATCAGCCTTTAAGACTGCGTCGGTCAGATCGAACATGGCACGAATACCGAAATATGCCGATGCATTGAAGGCCTCTACCTCACGCTCTCTTTCCACAATTAATCGAACGGCAACGCTTTGCACGCGGCCGGCGCTCAATGATGGTCCAACCTTTCTCCACAAAACTGGCGAAAGTTCAAAACCTACAAGTCTGTCTAAAATTCTTCTTGCCTGTTGAGCATTCACCAAATCCATATCTATGGTTCTTGGTTTTTCCATTGCCGCTAGGATTGCTTGTTTGGTAATCTCGGAAAATACAATGCGTTTTGTCTTGCTTTCATCGATCTTCATGGCTTCCAATAAATGCCAAGAAATTGCTTCTCCCTCGCGGTCCTCATCCGTCGCTAACCAAACAAACTTATCATCTTTAATTGCTTCTTTTGCTAATTTCTTCAATTCACTAACTACCTTCACAGAATCCGGATAAACTTCGTAAGTCACATCGAAATTTCCATTCGCACTCACCGCAAAATTATTCTTCGGCAAATCACGAACGTGCCCTATACTCGCCTTAACGACGTAGTCACTTCCCAAATAACCTTCGATTGTTTTCGCCTTTGCAGGGGACTCTACTATAACAAGATTTTTAGCCATATTTTGTTTTTGAATTGCGGCAAAGGTATATGCATTTATTCGTTAGTCTCCAAATTGGTTATGCGATTATATATGCTATTTCTATAGAAATAGATTATTTTTGCACACTAATCAAAACAGCCAGACACTGTGGAAGAAAAACAAATTGACGAGACAAGACAGGGCGAATTTTTTGAAATTTCGACTCCCATAAATCAGAATGGAGCGCAAAAAAAACTGTTGCTCGAGAGTTACGGTTGCCAAATGAATTTTGCAGATTCTGAAATTGTAGCCTCTATTATGGCGCAAGAAGGATTCACCACCACACGCGATGTTGAAGAGGCCGATCTTGTGCTCCTAAACACTTGCGCCATTCGCGATAACGCAGAACAACGCATACGCGGAAGACTTGAATTTTTGAATTCAGTAAAAAAACGCAAACCCGAAATGGTGGTTGGCGTACTTGGCTGTATGGCCGAGCGTTTGCGAGAAAAACTCATGGAAGAAGAGAAACTCGTAGACATGGTTGTAGGTCCAGATGCTTACCGCGATTTACCTCGACTCGTTTCTCAAGTTGAACACGGAAGCAAAGCCATAAATGTTTTGCTTAGCCGTGAAGAAACGTACGCCGAAATTACCCCTGTTCGTTTAGACAGCAACGGTGTAACTGCGTTTATCTCCATTATGCGCGGATGCGATAACATGTGTTCCTTTTGTGTAGTTCCTTTTACACGCGGAAGAGAACGTAGCCGCGATCCTAAAACCATTGTTGAAGAAGCAACCGATCTGTTCAATCGCGGCTACCGAGAGGTTACCCTTCTCGGCCAAAACGTAGACAGTTATAAATGGAACATCACCGCAAAAGGAGAAATCGTTGATCCGAATGAACCAACCGTAAATTTCGCTCAGCTTCTCGCCGCTGTTGCTGAAGTAAGTCCAAGCCTTCGTGTTCGCTTTTCAACCAGTCATCCGAAAGACATGACCGATGAAGTGCTTATCACCATGGCGAAATATGAAAATATTTGCGACTACATACACTTGCCAGTTCAAAGCGGAAACACAGATGTGCTGAAGCGCATGAACCGCGGGTATTCTCGCGAATGGTACCTCGATCGCATTGCAGCTATTCGCAAATACATGCCTGAATGTGCAATTAGTACAGACGTCATCGCGGGCTTCTGCGATGAGACAGATGCTGAACACGCAGATACACTTTCGCTTATGGCTGAAGTGAAATACGACATGGCCTACATGTTTAAATATTCTGAAAGACCTCGAACCCTGGCTGAAAGAAAATTCGAAGACAATATTTCGGAAGAAGTAAAAAGCCAACGCCTGAATGAAATCATTGACATGCACATGGCTTGTGTAGCTGAAAGAACAGCCGCGCATGTAGGCAAGCGACATAAAGTCCTAGTTGAGGGTATTTCTAAAAAATCGCAAGAACACTTTTACGGACGCAATACCCAGAACGTTGTAGTGGTTTTCTCCAAAAAAGAAGCGAAAATTGGTCAATATGTATGGGTAAATGCACTTTCTGCTACCGCAGTGACCTTAATCGGAGAAATCGACTGTTACATCGATTGATTTTTTTACACGTGACATATTGTCACCTTTGGCTACCTTTGTTTAGTTCTTGACTAAACGGCAATTATGGAAATTCAATCAGTAAAAACACGCTATGGAATTATTGGCAATGCCCCTGCGCTGAATCGCGCATTGGATATTGCTATGCAGGTTGCCGCTACAAATATGTCTGTTTTAATCACAGGTGAAAGTGGTGTGGGGAAGGAAAGTATTCCGAAAATAATTCATCATTTAAGCTCAAGGAAACACGGACCCTACATCGCGGTGAACTGCGGTGCTATTCCGGAGGGAACGATTGACAGTGAATTGTTCGGACATGAAAAAGGTTCTTTCACAGGAGCTCATGAAAGCCGTAAAGGATATTTCGAAGAAGCGAATGAGGGCACCATATTTTTAGATGAGGTTGCTGAACTTCCTTTGGGAACGCAGGTACGCTTGCTTCGTGTTTTGGAGACAGGCGAATTCATTCGCGTGGGTTCTTCGAAGGTTCAAAAAACCAACGTCCGCGTGGTTGCCGCAACCAATGTGAATTTCGCGCAAGCCATTCAAAACGGAAAATTTCGCGATGACCTTTACTATCGTTTGAATCAAGTGCCCATATTTATGCCTTCGTTGCGTGAAAGAGGCGCCGATATTGAGTTGTTGTTTAAGAAATTTGCTACGGATTTTGCTGAACGCTACCGCATTCCTGTGCTACAATTAACAGATTCTGGAGCCAATGCTTTAAGAGAATATCGCTGGCCTGGAAATATTCGTCAACTTAAAAACATTACGGAACAGATCAGTATCCTAGAAACAGACCGCATCGTTTCGCCCGAGTTGCTCATTCGTTATTTACCACAAGACATGGCCACGAACAAACCTGTTTACATGGGTGGAAATTCGGGCAATGACTTCAGCGAACGTGAGATTTTATACAAGGTGTTGTTCGATATGCGGAATGACCTGACCGATTTGAAAAAGTTAGTCTTAGGTATGATTCAAGGTGGAAGCAACTTCGTTAACTCCGATGAAAACGCGGCGCTGTTTCAAAAAGTTTTTCAAGCAGAAGAACATGAAAATTCAGATTTACCCGTTCGCGTCAATACTTCAAGTAATATCATACATTTGGGAAGCGGAAGCAGCACAGATGAAGACGAAGTTGAAGAATCACTTTCATTGAGTCAAACAGAAAAAGACTTAATAAAAAAGGCGCTTCAAAAACACAGAAACCGACGCAAATACGCCGCACAAGAACTTGGGATTTCAGAGCGCACCCTGTACAGAAAAATTAAGGAATACGATTTAGGAAAATGAAATTTAAACTCTTCGGATTACTGCTTGTAGTGCTTCTTTTCACTTCGTGTGAAATAAGATACTCCTTTAGTGGCGGACAATTCAGCGGAGCAAAAACTTTTTCGGTGTCCTATTTAAAACCGCAAACAGCGTTGGCTTCTCCAACTTATTCGCAGCGATTAACTGAAGAACTAAAGGATGTCATGCTTTCTCAAAGTCCGCTTTCTTTAAGTGAGACGAACGGCGATTTACAATTTGAAGGAAGCGTAACAAATTATGTTGTGGCGCCAATGGCCATTCAGAGCAATGAAACCGCTTCATTGACTCGCCTTTCCATTACAGTAAAAATAAAATACACGAATACGCTCGAGCCCGATTTGAATTTCGAGAAATCATTCACGAAATTCGCAGACTTCTCTGCAGCGGAAAGTTTATTTGCGGTTCAGGAAAATTTATGGAAGCAGATCAACGATCAGCTTGCGCAAGAAATTTATAACGCTAGTGTAGGAAATTGGTAATGAAAAACACACCCTTCAATGAGCTTCTGAAGTCGCCACATTTGCTGGCTTCTATGCCTATTGAAGAATTGGAAGACCTTACTAAAAACTATCCTTGGTTTAGTTTAGCGCATTCGTATTTAGCGAAAGCGTATCAGGAAAATAAAAGTCACAAGACTTCCGGACAAATTGCATTAGCCTCTACCCTTCATTCCAACAGAACCTGGTTGTATGGTTTTTTGAAGGAGCCAATTCTTCAGAAGCAAACACAGACCGAAATAGCTCCTACCCTTCCAACCGAAATAATTACAGAAACTGTTGTTGAAGCTTCTCCAAGCGCAGCATCTAACTCTACTTCTCTGGCTGAATTAGCGGCATCGATGATGGATGAAGAACCGGAGGTAAGAGAGGTTGAGAGAGGGGAAGAAAAGGGAAGAAATAAGGAAGAAATAGAGGGAAGACAAGAGGTAAGAGAAGTTAAGAGAGGGGAAGAACCGGAGGTAAGAGAGGTTGAGACAGGGGAAGAAAGGGTAAGACAAGAGGAAGAAAAGGAAGAGGTAACAGATTTAGATTTTTTAGATAAATCAATTTTAGCAACTGCCGTTTCGAGTTCTATTTTCCTTGAGGTGAGTGAGACCGATTCTTCGGAAGATGTTGAACAAGATGCGGAGCAAGATTCTTCGAAAGATGTGATGCAAGATTCTTCGAAAGATGTGATGCAAGATTCTTCGAAAGATGTGATGCAAGAT
>JANQWV010000070.1:96217-126290 GCA_030729695.1 Flavobacteriales bacterium
GCAAGATTCTTCGAAAGATGTGATGCAAGATTCTTCGAAAGATGTGATGCAAGATTCTTCGAAAGATGCTTTGCAAGGTCCTGCGGAAGTGGGAGAAAACGAGGCTTTGTTCACTTGGCTGAGAAGTGTTAGTGAAGAGGAGGGAGAAATCGAACAGGGAAGAGAAGTTAAGAGAGGGGAAGAAGAGGTAAGAAAATCGACAGAGTCTGTTCAACCAGCGTTGGATTTGATAGAGAAGTTCATTGCAACTGAACCGCGCATTACGCCGGGTAAGGTTGAACAATATACTGGAGTGAGTTTCGCGAAAGAGAGTTTGGAAGAAAACTTCGATTGGGTGACAGAAACCATGGCAAAACTTTATGCTACTCAAGGAAAAATAGATCGTGCTAGAAAGGCCTACAAACGATTGATTGAACTTCATCCGGAGAAGAAAATACACTTCGAAAATCAGTTGAAAGCCTTGAACCAAAGAAAATAAAGGATGTTCCTTTGTAACTCCTTTAATTCGTGTATCTTTGTGGACCTCAAATTTTAATAGATCATGGAATTTATCGTAACCGTTTTAATTGTCATCGCAGCACTATTGCTTGGATTAGTAGTATTAATTCAGAATCCTAAAGGCGGCGGATTGTCATCTGGCTTCGCTGGAAGTGCTCAAATTGGTGGAGTTAAGCGCACAGCAGACTTCTTAGAAAAAGCAACTTGGTATTTAGGCATTGCGCTTTTTGTACTTTGCTTAGCTTCTACAAGCCTTTCAACTTCTGCTCGTCCGGCAACTGAAGAAGAACAACAAACTGAACAAGCTGAAGGTGGCCAACAACAAGGTGGTGACCAGCAACAAGGACAATAATTGTCACAATAGCATTTTAAGAATGTCAGTAATTCAAACTACTGACATTTTTTTTGTCCTTAACTGACGAAAGTTCACACATTGGAATCAATTTCCCGCTTGGCACAAATAGTGACTGCGACGGGAGCAAACTTAAAAATAAACAAACATGTCAAATAACGTTAGACCATTAGGAGATCGCGTTTTGGTAGAGCCAGCTGCTGCTGAAACCACTACTCTTTCAGGAATCATTATCCCTGAAACAGCGAAAGAGAAACCACAAAGAGGAACTGTAATCGCTGTTGGACCTGGAAAAAAAGATGAGCCAACAACGGTTCAACCAGGAGACACCATTTTATACGGCAAGTATGCTGGAACAGAGATTAGCGTAGACGGAAAAGATCTTTTGATCATGCGCGAGTCGGACATTTTTGCAATAGTTTAATTATTAAATTTTAGAAAATCATGGCAAAAGAAATCACATTCGACACCGTAGCGAGAGAGAAATTGAAAGCAGGTGTAGATGCATTGGCAAATGCAGTAAAAGTTACTTTAGGTCCTAAAGGACGTAACGTAGTTATCGATAAAAAATTCGGCGCACCACACATTACAAAAGACGGTGTTACTGTTGCGAAAGAAATTGAATTGGCTGACCCTATTGAAAACATGGGTGCTCAGATGTTGAAAGAAGTTGCAAGCAAGACAGCTGATCAAGCTGGAGATGGAACAACTACTGCAACTGTATTGGCTCAAGCAATGGTTGGAGCAGGTCTTAAGAACGTTGCTTCTGGTGCTAACCCAATGGATTTGAAGCGCGGAATGGACAAAGCTGTTAAGGCTGTTGTTGCAGAGTTGCGTAGCATCTCTAGAGAAGTTGGTTCAGACTATGAAAAAATTAAGCAAGTTGCTACTATTTCAGCCAACAACGACGAGGCTGTAGGTTCTTTGATTGCTGATGCAATGAAGAAAGTAGGAACTGAAGGAGTTATCACTGTTGAAGAAGCAAAAGGAACTGAGACAGATGTCAAAACTGTTGAAGGAATGCAATTCGATCGCGGATACCTTTCTCCCTATTTCGTTACGAACACAGAGAACATGGAAGCTGAATTAGAGAACGCTTTCATTCTTATCTACGATAAGAAAATCTCTAGCATGAAGGAACTACTTCCAGTTTTGGAAAAAACTGCTCAATCAGGAAAACCACTTTTGATTATTGCTGAAGATGTAGACGGAGAAGCGCTTGCAACACTTGTTGTAAACAAGATTCGCGGTGCTTTACGTGTTGCTGCTGTTAAAGCTCCTGGATTTGGAGACCGCAGAAAAGCAATGTTGCAAGATATTGCAGTTCTTACAGGCGGAACAGTTATCAGTGAAGAAACTGGATTGAAATTAGATAACGCTACGCTTGAAGACTTGGGCCGTGCAGAAAAGATTTCAATTGATAAGGACAACACAACCATCGTTAACGGTGCTGGTGTGAAAGAAAACATCCAAGCGCGTGTTGCTGAAATCAAATCTCAAATTGAAAAAACAACTTCAGATTACGACCGTGAGAAATTGCAAGAACGTCTAGCTAAATTGGCTGGTGGTGTTGCAGTTCTTTATGTAGGTGCTGCGACTGAAGTAGAAATGAAAGAGAAGAAAGATCGTGTAGACGATGCGTTACACGCTACTCGCGCTGCAGTTGAAGAAGGAATTGTACCCGGTGGTGGAGTTGCTTTAATTCGCGCAAGCGCTGCTTTAGACACCCTTACAGGATTGAACGATGATGAGACAACAGGAATTCAAATTGTTCGCAGAGCAATTGAAGAACCTCTTCGTCAGATTGTTGCTAACGCCGGTGGTGAAGGTGCCGTTGTGATTCAAAAGATTCGCGAAGGAAAAGGTGATTTCGGATACAACGCTCGTAACGAACAATACGAAGACTTGTTTGCTGCTGGAGTAATTGATCCAACTAAAGTATCTCGCGTAGCATTAGAAAACGCTTCATCAATCGCAGGAATGTTATTGACTACAGAGTGCGTTATTTCTGATATTAAAGAAGACAATCCAATGCCTCAAATGCCAGGCGGTGGAATGGGCGGAATGATGTAATTCCAAACATAGACAAACAAAAAAGGCGACCAATGGTCGCCTTTTTTAATTCAACATAAAAAAATTATGGAGTGAATTCCGTTGCACCTTCCAAGATGTAATTCATTTGATATACATCATCTGCATTCAAGGATAATTTTCCTTTAAAAGTGAGGCGTTCGTCTGTTTTATAGTTTCGATGCTTTCCAGCGAAGCGCAAATCGACAACAGATTCCGGTCCACCACCGCCGCAAAAGAAGCAGTTTGCATAAGGGTATTTAGACACTACATAGAAACCCGCATCGTAGTCAACGGGAATCAAATATCCAGTGATATACACTTCTCTTCCAGCAACAGCCTTAACCGAAGCACCGAACGTTGGCTTCCAGTAATAAGCATCCAATTCCTTCACGTAAATGTCTTTGTAAGTCACATCGGCCAAGGTCTTCCAAGTAATCTCTATTGGTCCCTGTCCTTCGGCAATGTATGGAACAATGGTACTTGGAACCGTTCCAAGTTCTACGCGTTTGTATGCGTGCGCTTTCAACTTCTCGGTTCCTTCGGAAGCATTCAAGAATAAAATTCCTGAAAAAATAAAAGCTAAAAATTTGATCGACTTAATCATTTGAAAGTGTTTTTGAAATGTCCATAAAGAACGCACGCAAGGCAGGCAACAACGATGCCACCACACCCAGACCCAGCGTTATTCCAACTAAATAATATTCTTGTGGAAGGAAAATCATAGCGTTGAATTCATCGTGGAAGCTGTCTTTCGCCATGTCTGAAAGCATGGTTATTCCGACACGGCTTAAAGCCAATCCGATAATTAATCCAAGAGCTACCATGAAGAAACCTTCCAACAAAATCAAAATAAACAATTGAATTCTTCTTCCACCTAACGTTCGAAGAATAGCCAACTCGTATTGTCTTTCACGTAAGGCGTTGAACAAAGAAATGAAAACGCTTAAGAAGGAAATAATCATGATTAGAATGGCCACTGCCTTCACTACGCTCATGCCTATTCCAAAGTTTTCATTCAATCGATTGATTTCGATTGCTGGCAACGCCAACTGCATGTTCGTGTTCTTCACCAATTGCGGAAGAATCATTGGTGCCATTGGCAGACGCTTAATAAGAAGATATGCCGTCACTTCTCTTTCTTCCTCATGCATGTGATCATCTTCGTGATCATGTGCCTCTTCAGCAGTATGCTCTGCGTCATGATCTTCTTCATGATCGTGTTCATGTTCAGCATCGTGATCATGCTCATCGTCTGAATGTGCGTGTTCTTCCGCATCGTGCTCTTCAGCAGAAACAATGGCATTGTGCGGAGATTCTTCGTGATCGCCGTGATCATGCACTTCCCAAATAGATTCGACTGGTGTTAGAATCAAACGATCGATAACCGTTCCACTCGCTTCATATATTCCAACAACAGTAAAGAGTTGGTCGTGCCCCTCCTCTTCTTCACCGTCTTTATCTAAACCGTGATTACTCTTGAAGGTTTGTCCCAATTTCAATCCTAATTCTTTGGCAGCATAAGAACCAACGGTTACTTCAAAAGGCGTTTCGAAAACTTTTCCTTCTTTCAATTTTACGCCATAAAATTCTGAATAGCGTGGAGTGGTTCCTACGATTCTCCATCCTTCGTAATTATCTCCATAAGCCAATGGAATGGCTTCTTTCACAGTTGGATTCTTAATGATTCGCTGCGCCTCTGAAACCTTAATGTTTCCGGTTGGAGCGTCGATGTGATAGACATTGGCCAAGATCAATTGAAGCGGACTTCCCTTTGCGCCTAGCACGAAATCAATGTCCTTAATGTTCTTGTTGAACTTCTCGCTTAACTGATTTTCCAGTAGAAGCATCATAGAGATGATTCCCACTCCAAACGACAAAAGCAAAAGGGTTAAGGTGGTTGCTCCTGCTTTTTGCCAGCAATTTTTCCAAGCAATAAAAATTATTTTCATGTTGAATTCTGGTTATCGGTTAGAAGTAGTTAATTCAATGCGTTGCTTCACTTCATCTTTCAATCGATTATCGTGAGTAACGATTAGCAACGCCGCTTTAAGCGCATGCGTTTGTTCGCGCAAAAGATTTAATACCTCTTTCGCATTTTCGTCGTCGAGGGCACTAGTCGGCTCATCGGCAAGTATCAGCGAAGGATTATTCAACAACGCGCGAGCAATGGCAACGCGTTGTTGCTCGCCTACACTTAACGTTGACGTTTTTTTATTTTTCTTTGAAAGAATATTTAAACGATCCAACATTTTCTCTGCGTCAAACTTCGAAACCTTGTTGTTCGAAAAATAAGGTGCCAAAAGAATATTATCTATCACAGAAAGCGACTGCACGAAATGCGAAGTTTGAAAAACAACTCCTATGTGTTTCCCTCTAAAGCGATCTAGAGATGCACCACTGAGTGAACTCAACTTCACTCCGTTCACTTCTACTTCTCCGGATGTTGGCTTTCTTAATCCGGCTAGCAAATGAAGTAGCGTGGTTTTGCCTGTTCCGCTACTTCCTAAGATTAACAACTCGCTGTTTTCCTCTGCTTGAATGGACGGGAAAATCAAGCTCGGTCCTTTCGAAAAGGAGTATGTTAAATTACTTGTTTGTATGATTGCCATAATTGGCCACTAAGTTAATGGCTAACTCGGAATTTTTATGCACTTTTGTGGGAATCAGAAGACCATGAAATTTAGAAGAAGACTTTTACTTTTTGCAACAGGATTAACCATCGGCTGTTTACTAGTATTTATGATGTTCCCGAACTACGATTGGTTGGGTTGGTTGCCTGGTAAGCAAATCATGAAGCAGATTCAAGCTTCCAAAACGTTGGTTACCAATCATGGTAAATGCCGCATGGATTGTCAAGGTATTTCCATGGAGAATTTCGAATCTGCGAAATGGGGCGGTGAAGTGGATTTTTCGAAATCAGATGCGCAAAACAATCCGAAACGATATTTCCTTTCCCACAACAACGTGAATTTCATCATACTCTGCACCGACTCTACCGTGACAGTTGCTGAAGCAAGCCGCGAAGGAGAAAAAACAAAATGTGATTGCGCGCCATGAAAGATTTAATTCAAGAACTTTCAGAAAAACATTTCGAAGAAATTGTTTCGATTCGCAGACACATTCATGCAAATCCGGAACTTTCATACCAAGAAAAAAATACTTCGGCGTTTGTCGCTGAGTATCTTTCTTCATGGGGAATTCCTTTCACTGAAAATATTGGCGGATATGGCATTCGTGCAGAAATAACAGGAGAACTCCCTTCTTCAAAAAGCATTGCTTTGCGCGGCGACATGGATGCTCTTCCCATTGTTGAAGACAATGACTTACCTTTTAAAAGCACCGTGCATGGTGTTATGCACGCGTGTGGTCATGATGTTCACACCTCTTCTATTCTTGGAGCTGCAAAAATTTTGAATGAAACTAAATCCCAATGGGGCGGAGTTGTCACCTTGGTTTTTCAACCTGCAGAAGAAGTTCTTCCAGGAGGTGCTTTACTCATGTTGAAAGACGGCTTGTTTCAAGACAAAAAACCTGACGGAATATTTGGACAGCATGTATTTCCTGAATTATCTGCTGGAAAGGTTGGCTATCGTGCAGGAGCATACATGGCCTCTACCGATGAGCTCTATGTTACGATCAAAGGAAAAGGGGGACACGGCGCGAAACCAGATCAATGTATCGACCCTATTTTAATTGCATCACACTTACTAATCGCATTGCAGCAAGTTGTTTCAAGATGGAGCAATCCGCAAATGCCAACCGTACTTTCCTTCGGAAAAATAATTGGAAACGGTGCAACGAATATCATTCCAAATGAAGTGAAGTTGGAAGGAACCTTCCGCACATTTTCGGAATCGTGGAGAACGACGGCTCACGAAAAAATTATTGTATTGTCGAAAGGTTTGGTTGAAGGAATGGGCGGATCCATTGACTTCCGAATTGAAAGAGGATATCCTGTTGTATACAACAATCCAGAATTAACCGAAAGAGCTATTGCGCAAGCGAAAGAATATCTCGGTGAAGAAAATGTAATTGATTTAGACATGCGCACTACCGCAGAAGACTTCGCTTATTATTCTCAGCACATGCCAGGTTGCTTCTATCGCTTGGGCACCTCGAACGAAGATGGCACCTTGAGCGCCCCAGTGCACAACAGCAAATTTGCAGTCAACGAAAACGCATTAAAAACTGGAATGGGCTTGCTTGCATGGCATGCCATTCAAGAATTAAAAAAACCATGAGCTTAACCGATTTCCTCTACAACTACGATTCAAAAAAAATCGTTCGTCCGTTTATCATTGCTGAAGCCGGCGTGAATCACGAGGGTTCAATGGATCTTGCCAAAAGACTTATTGATGAAGCTGCGGAAGGCGGGGCTCATGCGATTAAGTTTCAGACTTACAAAGCTGAGACTATTGCGAGCAAAGACAGCCCTTACTATTGGGACATTACGAAAGAACCTACACGAAGTCAGTTTGAGCTATTCAAAAAATACGATAAATTTTGGAAGACCGAATTCGAGCAACTGGCGAGCTATTGCGAAGAGGTTGGTATTGAATTCATGAGCACAGCTTTCGATGTAGAAAGTGCAAATTTCTTGAACGATTTGATGAACGTTTATAAAATTTCAAGTTCAGATATTACAAATCTTCCATTCATTGAACACCAGTGTAAATTTGGTAAACCTATCATCTTAAGCACAGGTGCTTCTTACAAATGGGAGGTTCAACAAGCGGTGGAGACGATTGCGAAATATGGAAACAAGCTTTGCTTAATGCACTGTGTATTGAATTATCCAACCCCCGATCCGAATGCGCATTTGGGCATGATTAAAGACTTGATTTCAACCTTTCCTCAAGCAGTTCCAGGGTATAGTGATCACACGCTTCCAAAGGACATGCATACGCTTGAAGTTGCGACCTTATTGGGTGCAGCGGTATTGGAAAAACATTTCACTCATGACAAGACCTTGCCGGGTAACGATCATTACCACGCAATGGATAAAGAAGATTTAAAGCACTTTCATTCGCGGATGAATCGAACTGTGGAACTGCTTGGAGGATTTGAATTAACCGCTATTGACGATGAGGCTCCTGCACGCGCGAATGCTCGCAGAAGTTTAGTTGCGGCGAAAGCCATGCCTGCTGGACACGTGGTAACCTTTGATGATCTAACATGGAAGCGTCCTGCAAGTGGTATTTCACCCAAAGACATTTCACAATTGATTGGAAAACAAACAGCGCAAGACATCGCTGAAGACGACGTATTGCGCTGGAATATGTTTAGCTAAAAAATCTTAGATGTTGATGTTGCCCGAAAAGGAATCATCCATTTGATTTCCTTGTTCATCTTCGAAGAAGTAAATCTTAATTAAAGCAGTATCGCGAAGGAAATCGATCTTTCCAATTTCGAAACGATTTACTTTAATGCCGGTTCTTGCTTCGATATCTGCCTTCATTTCTTCTTCTCTTCCAACTTTAATCAGATCAATGTTTTCATAAACAATGATTTTTTGCGCTTCATGACGCAACAACCAAACGCGCTCTAGTCCGTATGTTGCACCTATGATCACAAGATTTGCAAATGACAATTCAACCAATGAAATTTTCTTGTTGATTAACGCATTCATTACAGACATTCCAATTACCACGAATAGGTATGTCATCTCTTTAATTGGAATAGCATCTGTTCTGTAGCGAATAATTCCGAATACAGCGAACAAACCAAGCGCGAATCCCATTTGAAGTTTCACGCTTTCCAACATGAAGCACATGAGGAAGATGGTTAAACTGAAAAGCAGATACGTAAACAAGAAGTCCTTTCTCTTAGCAATTGGATAGTAGATTGCTCGAACTAAAAGCAACACGAATAGCATGTGTACGGAAAGGCGAATAATCAAACCTAAGAAATCCTCAAGGTGAATAAATTTCATTCCTCCCATCGGATCAAAATCTGACTGCAAAAGCAGTGCATTGAACGTATCTAACATAATCTTACTTTATTGATTCTAATTTATTGACTTTTATTAACTTCTCCTTAAAATTATTTTTCTTCACGAAAGGCACGAGCATAGCCACCCCTAGGCAGTATTTGCTTATACTTTCTTCTCTAACATGTCTTTTCTTCAAAGCTTGAACGAAGGGAGAAAGTCTATTTCGATTTTCTTGCTTCACTTCAACGATTACAATTTGCTTAAGTTCTTTGGCAATTTTATTCCACTCGAAAGAAAGCTCTAAGTCTATTGTAATTCTTTCTGGGAGACTCGGTTCAACGAGTGTTAAACGGGTGAAATTATTTTTCACCTGTGGTGATAAATGAAAATCTATTCCTGCTTTTCTTCCAATGAACTTTTCTTCATCTCCATTCAAATCTATTCCTATTTCTGGAATGCCCGTGCGTTGCTTTTGAGTTCTTCCTCTGTTGGTTTTAAATTTCAGTTCAAGGAAATTCAAGTGACTATCCACGTATGAACGCTTTCTAATTTTCCATCTGTTCTTTTTGCCATTGTGGTGACGCGTATAAAACAGAAACTCATCTGTATCGTAATAAAGTGTTTCGTAATGACTGAAACGGACATTATTAACTTCAAGAATACGATAGGTGTTTTTTACTTCTTCCAGAATAGAAAGCAATTGATCCAATGAAACCACAAACTTTGTATCTGTTCTGTTCATTAACTCCACACCGTCCATTTCCTTCAAAGAAATAGGGTTGAATTGCTGTATTATTTGCTCTATTGGGCTCAAAGTGTAAATATCATACGAACTTAACACAAAATTAATGTTGGGAACTACGAAATAGGTAAAAGTTTGTCCGCTTTATTCAAACCCAAATTAGTTTCCACCTTGCGGTTGCGCGGTATTTGAACCACCAGCACCGTTCAATGTGAAACGAATGGCTAAACCGGTTGTGATGTTCGAAGTTTGGAAACTTGTTGAAATTGCAGGTTTGTTGATTTGATGATCATAGAAGAAACGCAAGGTCAATTTATCGCTAATAGCCATATCAGCACTCGATTTCACACTAAACAATGTTTGTCCAGCAGTGACTTGGTTTTGTTGTTCTTCAATTTTTCTAATCAACGTAAAGTTCTCTCGAATCGTAAAGTCTACACGTAAATTCAAGGTAGACTTGTCGAGTAATTTTACTGGAAGTTTACTTCCCTTCTTCCTTCCAAATGGATTTGGAACTTCTGTGATTTTATAACCTAGTCCGATGACAAAGCTGTTACTTTTCGTCTCAGTAATCTGATAGTTCGCCATTCCTAGCGCAATTGTTCGATCGCGCTTGTATTCTACCTTAATCAATGGGTCGTTAACTTTTTTCGTCTTCAACGTCATGTTAAATCCAACCAAAGGTGACATCGACTCGGTTAAAGTAACCGTACCAATTTGTTGTTGTGAAATAAAGTTTTGCTCGGGACTCAGATCTATTGCAGTTGGAAGATTGTCGAACTCTTCATATTTCAAGTTGCTTACGTATGAAGCCGTTGCCGTTGAGCGGTAGTTGTGAGAGATGTTGAATTGCTTGAAATACTTCTTAACTGCTGGCAGTTTCGTTAATCCATCGTAAGTGATTTTCCAGTTAGGCTGTGCCTTCGTCGCAAATGGATTCAAGGCTACCTCACTTGTTGAACGTCCGGTGTATGCCGCAATAAATGATGGGATGATTACATTTTGTGAAAGAGATCCAAATCCTTCGTAGTATCCAGAGTCATTTGGATTTGCTAACTGATAAGTTTCATTGTTCCATCGACTTGAAATTTCCTGTCTGTTAGCTAAAAGCTGATCAAAGATTGGACTGGCGTAGTTGTTCTCTTTGTCATCTCTAATGAAAGCTGTATTCCATGTAATCAACGACGCTGAAAAATTTCCAGTTTCCATTGGTGATTGGAATACGTAATCATCAACTGTTGGATCGTAGCGGAAGAATGAATTGTAGTTTTTTCCTTCTTGACGTGTTGCAGAAAGTTCAACTTTGAAATAGCGGAAAGGTTCCAAATTCATTTTTGCATTCCACGTTTCAGTGAAGGTCTGATTGTACTGGATATTCAACGACTGCTGCTCAACTAACCAATTGTTGTTTGCAGCATCTGTAGCGAAATTTCGTCCGGTTGGATTACCCATAAGATCGGTATTTTGTTGACCGACTAAAAATCCAATTCCCGGTCCATCGAACTGATTATCGAATCCTAAAATACTCGTCGTATTCGCATACCCTGGCAACAACAATCCCTCATTCTTGGTATAGCTTCCATTTACAGTTCGAACCATCATGAAGAATCGAAGCGCAACATCTAACGGATCTACTTTCTCTTTTTTATCTTTCTTCTTCAAATCATCGCCGAAACCGTCCTTCTTTGTAGGGTCATCTTTCTTACCTGCATTAGGCTTCTTACCCGCAACTGGCTTCTTACCCGTTAATGCTTGTTTCAATCGAGGCGCTTTGTTGTAAAGTGTTTCGAAATTTCCTTGTGCGTTCAACTGAATTTGGCGACTGTTCTGAATAGTATTACCCAAAGTATCTTGCGTAAAGGGGGCTCGATCCCATCTGAATGTTCCGCCATATCGAGCATCTGCACTCATGAAGTTGATTAATGGGAACTTATCTAGAGGGAGTTTGTACGTAACACCAACGTTGTGGTTGTACGTAGTAGTCTCACCAAAATTTTGAATGTTACTCCAAACAGAATCTTTGTACGATTCATACCAATCAACGTCATTCTTATTGATTACCCCACGTGGCTCGCCAACCAGTGCAATGTTGCTCGCTGTAAAATCAGTTTTTAAATTCTTTGTCAAATCATATTTCATGGAATAGTTTCTTGTCCAATTCCAATTCTTTTGAGCTTGAGTTTGAATGAGCATATCGCTGTATACACCTGTTAACTCCAATGAGTTATTTCGAATGCGACTTGTCTCGTAGGAGCGATTCATTTCTGTTCTGAAACTCACTTGTTTAATACCTGCGTAGAAATTGAATTCCTTTAGCCACTTCAGATATTTCGACGTTTTAATAACTGGGATATTGGCTAGCGGTTTGAATTCTTTAGGCTTATTCGTGAAGCTATAATCGAACGCTCCTTGATATTGTTTCTGTAGTCTCCAATCCGTATTGATGTCTCGGAAATAAGTTTCATTGTAAGCATAGGAAACAGAGAAATTATCAACTCCGTAGAATTTAGGTTTATCTGTGCTAGCAGGCGCAGCTTGTGTTCCCGGTTTCCCTTTATCGTCTGCCCCTGGAAGCCCTACTCCTTTTGCAGCCGCAGCATCTTTCTTCGGTGCAATTTTCACATTTGTGAAATTGATACTTCTGCGTTTTGTATACGTTTGAGATTTTTGCTTCAAAGGTTTGTTTAATGAAGGCAAATCTGTCATTTGAATATCCGGTTGAAGTGGGCTGTATCTCGGTGTTTGAACATTCTCAGAAAAACCGAGATACATGGGTAATTGAACACCCCAATCTTTAGGGAAAAACTTACCGAGCTGCAACGTGCTGCTTGCATCGAGCCCCATTTTTGTTTCCTGTTGCCTTTGTTGAACGCGCTGCTCTATGGCGCCCCATCCGGGTGTGCTTATGTTTCCTGAAACTGCTATATTACCAAAATCTGCCAACTGTGCATTCAAACGTGCTATTGCTGCTGACCCAGATTTCTCATCGAATTCAGAAAGGCGCAATTCATTCACCCAAACTATTGCACATTTTCCTTTTCCGTCATCTGCAACTCCAAAGGGATTTGTGTCTTTATCGGGGTTGCGAATACCAATCATCATCGTTGTGATATTCGCTAAATTTGGATTTCCTTTTACAGATAAGTGAACGTTGTTATCTAAAATTGTATCGACAACAGATAAAACCGACGTGGAAGCAGGCCTGTTGATTTTCAGGTTTTGTAAGTCTGAAAGTTGGATATCGAAATTATTCTCGGCTGGCCAAATCTCATCGTCGTTATTGGTATACCATGGCGTGACACTCATGGGTACTTCATACTCGTAATAGTTCTGATCGAAGTCGGAGCCTAAGCGAATAAATACAGAAACATCATTGTCCTTTAACTCTGATTGGATTCCTGCGGCCTCGGCGTGAGCGAACATTCGCAAACGCTTGTATTGTCGTAAGTCATAATTTACATTTCTGTATGTTGCGCGAGCATCTCCATCTTTCAAATTGCAGACGCTCAACTCTAAAGATTGTTCATTTAAATTTCTCAGGTTGGCAGAAGCAATATCTTGCTCACGAATGATTCCCGGCGGTACCGCGTAAGGAACTGGCTCACGATTTCCATTTTCCTCAATGTTTACTGCAGCAATTGTAAATGAAGTTTCTGGATCATCGTTAATCTCTTGTTCTTGATTACCGGCTAAAGAATAATCATACTTTCTCCACTCGCCTCGAACCAACTCCAATCGGGCAAAACGCAATGTAACAGGCTCTTCCCAACCCTTTAAGAACATTCTGATGTATCGAATTGATCGAAAATCAGGAATACTTCCCACTCGCTTTTCAAATTCCTTAATTGGAATTTTAAATTGATACCAGCGGATTTCACGCTCCTCGTTATTCGCTGTTGTTTTCGTCGTTACGAATGTATCTGTGATGTAATTTCTTCCAAGGTTTCCATCTCCCAAATCCTCAGGTCGCAAACTTACCTTGTACTGAAAATAACTTTCAATGGTATTCAGTGTAATATCCTGATTGATATCTTCTGAGTTCGGAATGGTGGTAGCTGCAATTGGATAACCATCGGGTGTATTCGTATTCGAGTTTCCTTCGTATCTGTTGAAGTTTTTATAACGCTCTACGGTATTCAAGTCAGCTGCATCGGCCTGAGAACTTCGGAAATAACTGAAGTTATCGGCAGAAGGGTCTTGCTGATATTTAACGTATGCGTCGGGTGTTAAAAATCCTTGCACTTGCAACAGCCAATTCGAAAAATAAGACTGTTCAGCAGTTGAATTCAAACCATCTAATCCGATATCTTGTTGCTCGTAATTACCAGAAGTGTAATCAAAGGCATTTACTACGTTAAAGGTTGTCGGCGAAGGATAATTTCCCCACGTACCTTGTTCAATTGGGAGGTCGTTATTGGCGGAAGGAAATCCGTTTTCGAAGCTCATGTGAGAATCGTTCATAACGTCTTCGCTTACGTTTCCAAGGTTAAAGTAAAGATCTCCACCGTCTATATTTTCGGAATCTTCATTGAACGGATCCATTAACCAAAACTGAATGAATTGTACGTTGGATGTCTCGAAATCTGTGGTCGTTAAAGCGCGCTGAATTCCACCCCACCGTGATTCAGGATCTTTCAAGGTACCATCCGTATTCAATCCGGCAGATCTACCCGAATAACCGTTCGGTAATTCGAAATTATACATTCCCCTTTCCTGCGGATAGTAGGTTAAATCTAAACATGCAATGTTCGGTGGTTGACCTTGTGGCAATTGTCTGTTCGGAAATACTTCAGATTCTAATACCTCGCGCATGCGGTGATCACTTTGCATGTCAGCCGTGACATTCGGCGGAGTGTAAGAACTATTTCTAAAGAACAAAGGGTCAATAATATACCAGGACAAATGTGCTCTATTTGCACCGTAAACAAGGCTATCTTCGAAATCGCCTTCAGGAAAAAGAGACGATTGCAATTTCGGAGTAGAGGCCATGAACCATTGGTTCAATGAACGCAAATCGATAACACTTTGGCTTCCTTCGAAATCGTCTACGTAAGCGTTTCCGTCTTTCGAAATTGCTCGTGAGTGACCCGGAAATATTTTCGCTGCCTCGAGATTAAAGGTTACAGTTGACTTCTCTTTGGTTTGAATGCCCGGAATGCGATCAATCAATTTCGTAATCAACGGAATTTCTTTTTGAAAGTTCATGTCGAAGCCAATCATACCGTTATTTACCGGGTCGTCGCCTGCATTTACTTTCTGTGTCAACGGACGCTCTCTAAGATTCATGAAAGTAGCACCCATTGCAAGATTATCTGAAAACTTATAGTCAAATCTGCTTCCCAATAAAGTTTTGTATTGCAGATTAAACATGGAGTTACTTTCAACCGAAACCTTTATGGGTTGACCCGAACTCATGATGCTTTCATTTAAGATTGTAACCTTTCCTAAAATATAATTCACAGTGAAGTCTGTTCCTTCAACAAGTCTCATCCCACCTGCGGTTACGGTTACTGCACCTTGTGGAATATTCAATGCATTCAAAGAAATTTCAGATCCTGAAGCACTTTGATACTCACCTTTGATTCGGAAACGATTCAATTGCGGAAAACCAATTTGAGCTGCTGTTTTAGTAGAATCGTATAAAGGTTGGAACACAACTTGAGAAACGACTTGAGCGGCTTGCGGTGTATTTCCAAGACCCGCATAAATCTGATCCGCAAGATGTGAACCGAATGGTTCTACCATTGGGAAATAAACTCTTCCCGAAGTTGCGTCAATTAGACCGCCTGCTGTAGAGGCATTTGGAACAAAGTCGAAGAATCCATCGCTACCTGGCATTTGCTGGGCATCTATTCTATCTAAATTCAAGACTTGCAACAACAACTTTCCGCTCAGAGGTTCACGAGGAATGTAATTCATATTCACACCCGTTGCAGGGTTGTTGTACCAGACTTCCAATCTAAAGTTCTCCGGTGAAATACCGAAAGATTCAAGATTGTAGACGTTCTTCATCATGTTTAGCCAAAGAGGCGAAGGATCCCCGTTTGTTAGCTTCACCAATGTGATTGAAGACTTCAACATTTTCAACATTAACGCTTGAGGCGCTGCAACACCATCTTGTGATAGCGTTCCTACTTGGTACGTCTGCCCATTCAAGGTATACTCATATGAAACAGCCAATACCTCAGCATTATTCAGTGACTGTCTCAACGAAATAAATCCAAGGCGCGAATTGTAGGTATATTCAGATGGCGTTAATTTTCTGGCATTACCTACACGCTCGTAATGAATACCCTGACGCATACCATATCCCAAGGCTTGAATTGCTGCATTGGCATTTGAAAAATCTAATATGTTCTGATTGTTTGAAACAACGTTGAAGAGATTGTTGTTCTCATTGTCTGGGTTTTGTAATTGGCCCGGGCTTATCAACGAGGAGTTATTGTAGTCGCTGGCCATGTATTGCGAATTTTCACCTAAATCGGTAAAGGCCATAATGTTCCGAACGTCCTGTGTGTTGGCTTGCTGATTCACCACCCAAACTTCAATACGCGTAATATTCGCTCCACTGTTTACGACAGGCAACGCAGCAAGCGCATTGTCATAGTTATCTCTGAAATATCCTGAAAGGAAATAGTGTCTGTTTGCTTCGTAATTATCTGCAGCAATATCGAAGCGCGTTGTTTGCGCTCCACCTTGAACGGTTATTTCTTTTCGTTCACCCTTCTGCTGAGTCAATATTGTGGTGTTCTTTAGCTTTCCCCACTGTGTCTCTATTTTCGCACCAAAGAGACCAAGGCTACCAGGCATAAGCGTTCCGGTTAAAGGAAGCGCAACAGTACCCAATTCAATTTTACGCATGATTTGATCTTCGTCTCCGGTGTATTCCACCTTCATGTTGTTTTCAAATTCAAACGTGCTCTCAGTGTTGTAATTCACCTTCAACTTCATTTTGGTACCGATGTTACCAATGACATTCATCTGAATCTTTTGATCGAAATTGAAGTTGGTATTCTTTCGTTGACGCTCGGGAATACGGGGGTTCTCGGTACGTTGAGAGTTCAGACCGAAGGTTAATTCGGCAGAACCTTGCGGACGAATTTCAATTTCATTCGAACCAAAAATGTGTTCGAAATTATCGCCACCCACTTTAATTACTGGAGCGAATTCTTTGTTCGCAGCAGATTTATCGTCTTTGATTTTGTTCCAATACTTGGATACATTTTTGTCTAATTGGAAGTCTAAGAAATCTTCCATGTCCATGGTAGATGGACGGCGAAAATCAATTCTATCTCCTACCTTTTGAATGACTTCATATCGACCCGTTTCTGGATTGTATTCAACAGAATAATGAATGTTATCTGGAAGAGGAATTTCGATGCCGTTTCCCCCCTCACTTGGAGCGGGACTGTCATCGTTGGGCCAAACCGGAGTAACAGTATCTGGAGCAAAAACAAAATTGTGATTCGATTTAGCAATAACACGCGTTTCAACAGAAGTATTTGCCCAGGCCAGCCAACCAGAAACACTAAGGGCCATTACGAAAATGGCTCTTGATAGGAGGCGGAGGACTACTTCTTTCACAATACTATATCTGTTTCAATACCTGTTTAATAAGTTCTTCCAATGGCAAATCACCATTGGTTAAGAGAATCTTATCCAACATTTTTTCAGTTTTGGTTTTGTCTAGGCCCAATTGGGACAGTGCCACTAACGCATCTTGTCGCGTCGTATTGTGCACACCTCCAATTTTTTCTATCACAACTCCATCAATTTTGCCAACCTTGTTATGCAGATCAACAAGAATTCTTTCAGCTGTTTTCTCTCCAATTCCTTTTATTCGCTTCAACGAAGGGAGATCTTTATTGGCAATAACCTGAATTAATTCATTTACATTCAAGCTTGAAAGAACCATTCTAGCCGTGTTTGGACCAACGCCGCTTACACTGGTCAATTTCTTGAACAACTCTTTTTCTTGGTCGGAATAGAATCCATAGAGAACTAAAGAGAAATCGTTGCCATTGACATGAAGATGCGTGTATAGCATTACCTCTCCATTGTTTGGAAGTGCAGAATAAGTGGCCAAACTAATGTTTAGAAAATAGCCCACTCCGTTGCAATTGATTACCGCGTGCACCGGTGATTTCTCAATGAGTTGTCCTGTAAGTGAATAGAGCATTTTATCTATTTAAGGTTCCTTTAGCTTGAGCATCGACAACCGCAACGCGCACCATGTTTACGATTTCGCGCACAGAGCAACCCATCTGCAAGATATGATAACTCCTTTTCATGCCCAATAAAATTGGACCTATTACTTCCATGCCAGCAACTTCTTGGAGAATTTTGTAACTAATGTTTCCCGAAGAAAGGTTTGGGAATATCAATGTGTTCACTTTAGAGTCGGCCAATTTCGAGAAGGGGAAATTCTCTTTTCTCATTTCCGGATTCAATGCAAAGTTTGCCTGAATCTCACCGTCAACTATCAAATGAGGGTGGTTGTGATGAAGGATTGAAACAGCTTTTGCAACTTTATTTGGATCAGCTCCATGTGATGATCCGAAATTAGAATAGCTCAACATGGCGATTCGTGGTGCGATTTTCATTTTTGATACGGCATCGGCAACAAGAAGAGTAATATCTACGAGTTGTTCAGCTGTTGGATCTATGTTTACTGTAGTATCAGCGAAGAACATTGGACCCTTTGGGGTTTGAACAATATACATTCCGCAAACCGTTTTAATATCTTTCGCAGTTCCTATGGTTTCCAATCCTGGACGAATTACTTTCGGGTAATTGCGTGTCATTCCAGAAATCATAGCATCCGCTTCTCCAGTTTCAACCATCATTGCACCAAAGTAATTGCGCTCCCGCATGATGCGAGACGCTTCATTTTTGGTTACTCCCTTGCGCATTCTCTTTTGGTAGAAGAATTCGCCATATTTCTCGCGCTCAGCTTTGTGTGAATCTAGTCGAGGATCAATAATTTCAACATCTCCTAAATCCAAATCAAATTCACGAATAAGCTCTCTAATTTTTTCTTCTTGACCCAATAAAATTGGTATGGCAATGCCGTCATCTTTCACTTGCTCTGCAGCTTTCAAGATTTTAGGGTTATCTCCTTCTGCAAAAACAACACGCTTTTTATCTTTTCTTGCCCGCTCGGAGATTCCTCTTGTGAGCGCATTGTCTCGACCCATTCTACCGAGTAACTCCCTTGCGTATGCATCCCAATCTGTGATTGGATTCTTTGCAACACCACTTTCGATAGCAGCCTTCGCGACAGCTGTTGAAACCGCTACTAACAAACGAGGGTCGTTTGGTTTCGGAATGATATAATCTTTACCAAATGAAAGGCTTGTAATATGATAGGCTTCCATTACCTCCTCGGGTACCGTTTCCTTAGCCAATTCAGCCAATGCCTTAACAGCAGCCAACTTCATGGCATCGTTAATTTTAGTAGCACGAACATCTAAAGCTCCTCTGAATATGAATGGGAAACCAAGTACGTTGTTTACTTGATTCGGATGGTCGCTTCTTCCCGAAGCCATAATGACATCTGGACGTGCAGCCATTGCTTCTTCGAAAGGAATTTCCGGGTCTGGATTTGCCAAAGCAAAAACGACAGGATTGCTTGCCATCGATTGAACCATTTCAGGTGTTACAATATTTCCTTGTGAAAGACCCAAGAAAACGTCTGCATTTACCAATGCTTCCGCAAGTGACTTTTCATTTGAATCAACTGCAAATCGTTTCTTTCGATGATCAATATCTTCTCTTGAGGTATTGATAAGTCCCTTTGAGTCGAACATTCGAATATTCAAAGGGTTCAAACCCAAACCAATCATGGTATTCAAACAACTCAATGCTGCTGCGCCTGCGCCGCTTACCACAATTTTTATATCACCAATATTTTTACCCGCAATCTCCAATGCATTCAACAAGGCTGCACTCGAAATAATTGCTGTCCCGTGCTGATCGTCGTGCATGATAGGAATGTCCAAGGCTTCCTTCAACCTTTCTTCGATTTCGAAAGCTTCAGGTGCCTTAATGTCCTCCAAATTAATACCACCAAACGTTGGGCTAATGTTGATGACTGTATTCACAATATCATCCACTGCGGTAGCCTTTATTTCTATATCAACAGAATCGATATCAGCAAATATCTTAAAGAGCATTGCCTTTCCCTCCATAACAGGTTTACTCGCTTCAGGACCGAGGTTACCAAGTCCGAGAATGGCTGTTCCATTTGAAATAACCGCTACTAAATTTCCTTTTCCTGTATACTTGTAAACATCGTCTATGTTCTCTGCAATAGCCTTCACAGGCTCTGCAACACCGGGCGAATAAGCAAGTGCTAAATCGCGCTGAGTACTGTATGGTTTTGTCGGAACAATTTCTAACTTTCCTTTCCTACCTAACTCGTGGTAATCGAGTGCCTCTTTCCTCTTTATTTGCTTCATGTTCTTTCTTTAAGTTCGCAAAAATAAAACAACCTCGAAATTCGAGGTTGTTCATTTACATTTCTTAATAAATTATTCAACTACGACACGAATGGTCTCGCGTCCTTTGGATGTTGATAATGTAAACTGATAAACTCCCGCAGCATAATCTTGCGCATTTAGCAAAATGCTTCCAGAATTTCCTTTTACTGTAACTTGCTTAACTAGTTTTCCTTGAAGATTTGTGATGACTAGCTGACCTTCTCTCTCTCCTGACGGTAATTTATAATTCATGAAGCTCAAACCTCTTAAAGGATTACTTCCAACAAGCTCAAGCTTTGAAGCTACCTCTTCCTCAACTCCTATTGGGCAGCTCGCCTCGTAACAAAAACTAACAGTTTGACAAGCTTGGTCTGCCGGATTAGCTGTGTTGAAGAAACAATAACTAATCAACGTTTCTCCAGGATTACCCAGAGGCTTGTAATGTGCGTAAAATGTATGATTGGTGTCGCTTGCAAAAATGTTCTGCGCCAGAAGCGAGACATTCGTGGTTTCTCCGTAGCAAACACCCCAGCAAAAATAATTAGACGAACCCGGAATTTCCGAAATAACACTTCGACTACATTTTACCGAAACAGCAACATCTGAAATATTCGTCACTGGCCATTCGGCAACCATTTCGCCTGCGCCTGTAAGCGTTGCAGCTGTGGCATTAACCTGCGTAACAGCATTTACAAGTTCAATTGATTGCGCCGACACTCCTATGAAAGAAAGCGCAAATCCAAAAAAGAGAATATTTTTTTTCATGTTCCAAAGATATAAAAAGTAATTGGGAGAAATATTTCTTTATATTCGTAGCCCTAAAGTAAACCTATTAATAATAATCAAATGAAAAAAGCTCTACTATTGATGGTTGTTGCGGTAATGTCGTCAACAATGTCTTTCGCTCAGTTGCCAGCAGGATCGTTTGGTCAAGATTTCACAATCACTGACCAATTCGGTGTTTCTCACAACTTGTACAACTACTTAGATCAAGGATACACTGTATACCTTGACGTATCTGCAACATGGTGCGGACCATGTTGGAGCTTCCACTTGTCTGGTGCATTGGATGAATTGTATATCAACCACGGTCCTGCTGGTGCTCCTGGAGTATCTGCAAATACTTCTGATGACGTAATGGTTATTTGGATTGACGGTGATGGTACTACTACTGATGCTGATATGGCTGGTACTGGTGGTTCAACTCAAGGTAACTGGTTAAACCCAACAGGAACTGCTATTGAGTTTCCTTTGGCAAACCCAGCAACTTCATTAGCAAATTCTATCAACGATGATTATGCTATTGCTTATTACCCAACAATCTACCGCATTTGCCCTAACCGTATCGTTACTGAGGTAGGACAATTGGATGCTGCTGGTTTGTATGCTACATTGGAAGAATGTCCTCCTGCAGCTTCACAAGCTAACGACCCATCTATGTTAAGCTACAATGGTGACTTAGCTACTTGCGGAAACGTTGACGTTGCTGTTACTATTCAAAACAACGGTACTTCTCCATTAACTGCTTGCACAATCACCGTAACTGGTGGTACTGCTCCGTTAACTTACAACTGGACTGGTAACTTATCTACTTACGCTGTTGAAACAGTAAACGTGGGTTCAGTTGCAATTACTGGTGCTACCACTTTGAACGTGTCTATCACTTCTGCTGATGACAACACTTCTAACAACAGTACTTCTGCTCCAATCGCCTTTGCAGCTGATGGAACAACTCACGTTAAACTTGATATCTTGTTTGACCGTTACCCAGAAGAGTCTTCTTGGTCTATCACTGACGATGCTGGAAACGTAGTAGCTTCTGCTGACTATGGCAATGCTCCAGTTCCTGCTGATAACTCAACAAAGATTGTTGACGTTTACCTTCCATCAACTGGATGTTACACTTTCACTGCAGTTGACGCATACGGAGATGGTTTCTACGATATGCAATGGGGTGCTCCTTCAAACGGTCACATGTATGTAACTTCTGTGAGCGAAGCTGGTGGTACATTCTCTAACATCTGGATCTACGATGGAACTTACAACTTCTCTGAAGCTGCAGCTCCTAGTAGTGTTAGCACTGTAGTAGGTATCGAAGAAGTAAGTCTTACAACTGGTGTTAATGTTTATCCTAACCCAGCTAACGACTTCATCAATGTTGCTTACGGTCTAACTAACAACAGCGTTGTTACTATTGACGTTATCAACGTAGTTGGTGCGCGTGTTATGACTGAGTACATCGGTAGCCAAGCTGCTGGAAACTACACTTCACGTTTAGATGTTTCTAACCTTTCTGCTGGTGTTTACATGTTGAATGTAACTATCAACGGAACGGCTAACACTGTTCGTGTTACTGTAAAATAATCTTGATTTTTATCAAGGAAGAAGAGCCGACGATGCGTCGGCTCTTTTTTTTGGTACAGTCATTGGCTAAAGTTTTTTACTTTTAAAAAAAATATTTTATGCGCCTTTCCATTTCACTCTTCTTCTTCATTGTTTCTCTCGGATTATCTGCTCAAGAAACTCTTCCTAGCATTAACCTAAAAGATCTAAACGGAAAAACAGTCAACACCGCAACACTTGCTCAAGACGGCAAGCCTACCTTAATCTGTTTTTGGGCCACTTGGTGCAGCCCTTGTAAAAAAGAATTAAACAACTACTTGGATCTATACGAAGATTGGCAAGCTGAAACAGGCGTTAAAATTATTGCGGTATCGATTGATGACCAACGCTCTGTGACGCGCGTAGCGCCATACGTGAGCAGTGTTATGTGGCCTTATGAAATTTTGTTAGACAGCAACAAGCAATTTGCTCAAGCATTGGGAGTGAACAACGTTCCTCACACATTCCTTGTAGACGGAACAGGAAAAATCGTTTGGCAGCATAACAACTATGCAGAGGGCGATGAGGCTGAAGTTCACGAGCAACTCTTAAAATTGAAGAAGTAATTCACTTCATTACTACTTATAAGCCCGAAAGGGCTTTTTTTATTTCAGAATGCGCCGTATTTTCGACGCTCAATGAACAGAATGAAAAAGTTACTTGTATTTTCTGCCTTGCTTGCCTTCGCCTTTGGTTTGCAAGCACAAGGCGACCCTAAAAAGCCTGGACAATTGCACGGCAATTTCCAATTTCTTTCACAACAATATAGCGAAGACAGCCTTATTGGAGCCACCGTTCCGCCTGCAACCACCGCCATTAATGGTTTTGGAAATCTCATGTACACCCAAGGTGGGTTTAGTGCAGGAATGCGCTTTGAAACATACAACAATGCCATTCAAGGTTTCAGTGCGCAAAACCGTTACAAGGGAACGGGTATTGGAAATAGATTCGTGCAATATCAGGATAGTATTTTCAATGTAACGATTGGAAATTTTTATGAGCAATTTGGAAATGGACTGACCCTTCGTACATATTGGGAACCTAACCTTGGAATAGACAATGCGTTGGACGGTGCACGTTTAATCATTACTCCGAAAAAAGGAATTACACTTAAAGGAATTTATGGTCGTCAGCGCCTAGATTTTGACAGCCAATTAACCAATGCCGACGGAATTATTCGAGGTAGCGATGCTGAATTCAATTTAAACTCAATCTTTCAGTCACTCGCTGAGAAGCAAACACAAGTAACACTCGGCGGTAGCTTTGTGAGTCGATACCAAAATGGCGAGACGCGTTTTCAAGATTCATTGATTTTTTTAACCCCAAACAATGTATCAAGTTCTGCGGTTCGCCTGCAATTGAATAGAAAAGCTCTCGCGGTATCTGCTGAATATGCCGAAAAGATTAATGATCCAAGTGCAGACAACGCCTATTTGTATAGAAAAGGAAAAGCGTTCTTTTTGAATGCCTCATACAGTGGTAGCGGTCTTGGGGTAAATGCAGCTGTGAAATACATAGACAATATGAGTTTCCGTGCAGACCGTAACTTGAAGTTATTCGATGTGCCAACCAACTATTTGCCTTCAATTACAAAACAACACACCTACAACTTGGCAGCTACATTGTATCCATATGCTACCCCTCTAACAGGCGAAGTAAGTTACATGGGTGAAATATTCTACACGTTTAAGAAGGGCACAAAACTAGGGGGCAAATACGGCACTCAACTTTCGGCAAACTTTGCGGCAGCAAATGGTTTAGACACCACTCGCTTAACGGGGATTGAGGCATATACAGAAGGGTACCAAGTCAATTCAGTCAAATTTGGTCCCACAAAATATGTGAGAGATTTCAATTTGGAAATAAAGAAAAAGCTAAGCAAAAAATTCTCTACAGGATTCACTTATTATTATTTTGAGTTCAACACCTTAGTTACTCCAGTTACCAATGATTTCAAGGGAATTGTTTATGCGAATATTGAGGTCCTCGAATTGAATTACAAATTCACACCAAAAGACAATCTGCATCTCGAGTTTCAAGGTCTTCAAACAGATCAAGACAAAGGAGATTGGGCAACCATTGTTGCCGAGTTCTCTCACTCTCCTCATTGGAGTATCGGATTAATTGATCAATACAATTACGGGAATTCCGTAACAGAAAAACGCGTTCACTATTTGTTTGGAACAGTTGGCTATATCAACGGTTCTCAGCGCCTTACTCTTGGATACGGAAAAAGAAGAGAGGGTGTGTTTTGTATCGGAGGTGTTTGCCGCGCAGTTCCAGCTACTAACGGATTTGAATTAATGTATACCGCAAGTTTTTAATATGAAAAAGAATTACTTTATCCTACTTGCCATAGCTCTTTTGTTCGGAGCGTGTGACCGCCTTGAAAACCCGGTTACTGTTGCAAAAAATAAATACCGTGATGATTTGTATGGTTCTGCCCCAACATTTTCTACCGTATCTGAAGCAAGTCGCAACGTATTATTTGAAGAGTACACAGGACATTTGTGCGGATTTTGCCCACCGTCTACCGCGCTCGCTTTGGCCTTAGATGCACAGCTTGGAGAGCGTATGGTTACAGTGGCTATTCACGCCGGGTCACTTGCCGCTTCAGGAGGAACGCTATTTCAAACCGATTACACAACTCCAGTGGGAAATTTGTATTGGGCGCAATTAAACGGCGGATTTAATCCAACTGCACGCATAGACCGTATGGGAGGGTTAAGTAGCTATGAATACCTCGACCCTGCGAACCCAAGTAGCTGGCAAAATATTGTCACTACAAGAATGAATGTCAACACGCCGGTTTCATTGCAAGCCAACTGCGAATACATTGCCTCCGACAATGTATTCAACATCCATATGAATTCCCAATTTCTAGAAGCCTACACGGGCAACATTAACCTTGTTGTTTTATTGGTGGAAAATCATCTCGTTAGTCCACAAGAAGACTACAGCCAAACCCCATCTGAAATTGAAGAATATGAGCACGAGCATGTGCTTCGAACGAACGTGACAGAGCCAATGGGAAATCTAGTGATTAACAGTCCCGCTGCTGGATTCTCCTCTACAAATAGCTTTACCATAGCGCTTCAGCCTAATTGGGTTCCAGCGAACATGACCGTTGTTGGCTATTTGGTTGATGCAAACACCCATGAAGTCTTGAACGCCATTGAATATGAAATTAACTAAGCTCATTCTTCTCTTTTTCTTTTTGCTTTCGTTTGAAAGCAACGCACAGCAAGCTTTCAAAGCAGGAATTTCTTTTGGAATGACTACTTCTCAGATTAGTGGTGATGGACTTGGAGGTTGGGACAAATTTGGAATTACTGGAGGTGCTTTTGTCAGTGCGCCCCTTTCTTCGAAAAACGGTTTTCGCATTGGACTTAATTACGCAGACAAAGGTTCTCGCACTAAGCGCGACACACTAAATTTCAACACCTTTGCCTATCGCTTAAGATACATTGAAGTGCCTGTTCAATATTCATTTCAAAATGGACCGTTCACCTTTCTAACTGGGGTGTATTATGGTCGTTTGATTAAGCAAGATATTCTTGCGAATGCCTTAACCTATGATGTGATTCCTGCTTTTCGTAATTACGATGTTGGAATTACCTTCGGCGCCACTTTGCAAATGGGTGATCACTTTTTCATTGAAGGACGGTTTTCCTCGAGTATGATACCAACACGTCCTTCCCCAAATTTTGCTAATCCAAACTCGTACTACGAAAAAGGAAATTACAATCAAGTGCTTTATTTCCTAATTGGAAGGAACTTCTAAGCACAATGAAGGTTAGTCTTATAACTGTAAGTTACAACAGTGCAAACACCATTGCAGATACCTTAAAATCTGTTCAGTTTCAAACATACCAAGACATCGAGTATATCGTGGTCGATGGAAATTCAAGTGATGGAACCATAGAAATTGTGAAGCAATTTCTGGATGCTTCGCAAGGGGTTGTAACAACGTTTTTGTGTGAAAGAGATAAAGGCATTTATGACGCCATGAACAAGGGGCTGGCGATGGCTACTGGAGATATTATTGGCGTTCTGAACAGTGATGATTTCTATTGTTCCAATGATGTTATTGAAGAGGTCGTTCGAGCTTTTCAGCAAAACAATACGGATTGCCTATATGGTGATTTGAATTATGTTGATCCGATTGATACTTCTAAAATCGTTCGCAAATGGCGAAGCGGTTCGTTCCGAAAAGAAAATTTCTTAAAAGGTTGGATGCCTCCGCACCCCACTTTTTTTGTTCGAAAAACGTGTTACGATAGATTCGGAAAATTCGACACTCAATTCAAAAGTGCAGCTGACTATGAATTAATGCTCAGATTTCTTTTCAAGGAATCGTGCAGCGCTGTGCATCTCCCGAAGGTAATGATTCACATGCGTGCCGGAGGAGTTAGTAACGTTAGTCTAAAAAACCGCATTCGGGCGAACAGAGAAGACCGCTTGGCTTGGAAAATAAACGGCCTAAAACCAAAGTGGTTCACGCTTCTGCGTAAACCACTTTCTAAATTGATTCAGTATTTCTAAGATTAGAACTTCGCTCTTGACTTTCTAACTCCAGGTTTCCCTTTCATGTAACTGTACTTCGACTTGTAGAAGCTAGATCTTCCGCGAACTACACGAGTTACTGTTAACTGTGTTGTCAAATAACTATCGTTATTTGTTGCGTTCCCTCTTGGAGATTGATACGTTGCACCCTGAGGAGCGATTTGAAAATTCTCAATAGATAAATCCGCTGCTGTATACTCAGGGTTTTCAGCTACTAATCCATCTAACAAAGCTTGATACGTTTGGTTGTTCACATACTCATACGCCATTGGATCCTCCGAATTCGGCGTAGTGTATACCGTTGAAATATCATCCAAATAATCTGTGAACACTGTTCTCCAGCTCAAATCCCACTGCACTCTCCACTTTTTGTTGTAAGTGAAATAAGCGCCAATACCTGCTGGAATTGCTAAACCGTATTTAGCATATGATTCCTTCTGTCCTTCAGTTTTCCAATCACGCAATTCAAACCATTCTCCTCCGTATTGAACTTCACCATTGTTGTAAATCTGTCCCTTCGGATTCGATGAGTAACCCGCAAGTCCCGCAAACAAGAAGACTTTGAAGTCTGGATTGTAATACCCTTTGTTTCCAACATCATTATCGTACCAAATAGTCATTTCAGCGCGACCGCCTAACTCCAATAAGTCATTTTGAAAATTTGCGTTACGCGCGCGACGCGGAGCGTAAGTTGTGTATGCGTCTCTGTCTGTAATGCGAATCCAATCGAAATTCGCAGAAAAAGCCAAACGCTTATTCACTTTGTAACGCATGTATGCACCAGCAGACATGCGGGTTGACTCAAGGTGCATATCTACAACGAAATCTCTTCGTGGAAGATATTTACCTCCGATGTCTCCGAGGTAGTTAGAAGCGCCCACTTTCAATCCAAAATCCCAACGGTATTGAGCCGTTGCTTCTGTTGATGCGAGCACTAAAACCAAGCTAAAAAAGAATAGTATTTTTTTCATTTTGGGTAAAGTCGTTCGCTAAGATAATCAACAATTTCTGACACTCGATTGTTTTTCGCATTTTTGGAGAAAATTTTAACATGAATTCAGTTAGTAAACTTTTTGGAATCAAGTATCCAATTATTCAAGGTGGGATGATCTGGTGTACGGGTGCGAAACTGGTATCTGCCGTTTCCAATGCAGGAGGTTTAGGCTTATTGGGTGCTGGATCTATGTATCCGGATCAACTAGAAGACGAGATTAAAAATTGCCAAGCGCTTACCCAGAACCCTTTCGGAGTAAACCTTCCACTTCTATACCCTAACATTGAAGACCACATTGCTCTAATTGAAAAATACCGAGTTCCAATTGTATTTACTTCCGCAGGAAGTCCGAAGAAATACACAGAGCGATTAAAATCCTCAGGTATTAAAGTTACCCATGTTGTAAGCAGCAGTGTCTTCGCACTCAAGTCGCAAGAAGCCGGCGTAGATGCGGTTGTCGCTGAGGGTTTCGAGGCGGGCGGACACAACGGAAGAGAGGAAACAACCACGTTGTGCCTCATTCCAAATGTGGTAGAATCAGTTACCATTCCCGTTATAGCCGCAGGAGGAATTTCTTGTGGAAAAAGTATGCTCGCCGCTATGTCACTTGGTGCACAGGGTGTTCAAATGGGCTCTCGCTTTGTTATGACTCATGAATCTGCCGCTCATGAGAATTTCAAAAACGCAATTTTGCAAGCCAAAGAAGGCGACACGAAGCTTACACTTCATGAAATAACTCCGGTTCGCTTGCTGAACAGCCCGTTTTACAAAGCTGTTGTAGACGCCTACGAATCGGGCGCTAGCATTGACGAACTGAAAGAGTTATTAGGAAGAGGACGTGCTAAAAAAGGCATGTCATTGGGCAACCTTGAAGAGGGAGAATTGGAAATTGGTCAAGTAAGTGCTCGAATCAAAGGAATCATTTCTGCAAAAGAAGTGATAGACCAAACCATTTCAGAATTCCAAGAGGCACAAAACAATATGGGCAATATTTCATTTTAATTCCGTTGGAAGATGGCCATCAATGCAACCGAAGGCCTATTTTTGTACTCTTCTAAGAAATGAAAAAGCAATTGATATTTTGTCTTGTAATCCTCGGATTATTTTTTACTCGTTCGAGTAAGGGCCAGTCTATTGCGAGTATCACGTGCCTTGAAGTTCAAGGATCCAGCGTTTCTATTTCTTGGAGCACCACTCCAAACCCGATAACTTTCGTTACCAATCACATTTTCGCTACGGACATTTCAGGTGGGATTTCGGAAATTGCGCAATCAACCAATTTATCCGGAACATACCTCTACTCCAACGTCGACGCCAACACCACTTCTGTTTGTGTGTACCTTTCAACAGAAGACAATGTTAGTGGCGCACCTAATTTCACATCATCTGAAACTTTTTGTAGCACTTTTTTAACCGCATCGCCTTCAGTTTCCCCACCAGGCTTCGCAAATCTTCAGTGGAATTCTCCTTCCAACAATCCCACTTGGTTGGCTGCTGTAAATGCTGAAGTTTGGCTGGAATATCCTGCCGGCTTGTGGAACAAAATAGCAACTTTGCCGAGCGCTAGCACATCCTACGATTATGAGGTTACGGTTTGCGGAGAACAATTAAATTTCCAGATTAGGTACAGCGGTCTTCCGAATTGCGATTTCGCAAGCAATATAGCTAGCGGTATTTTTTATGACCAAACCGCCCCAGCAATTCCCACCGTTACGAGTGTAACCGTTAACCCTGCTACTGGTCAAGCCGAATTGAATTGGAACGTGAACCCCTCAGGCGATACAGACGGATACATTGTTTATTCGTGCAGTGGTTCAACAGTTAACTTAATAGACACTGTTTTCGGAATAAACACAACCGTATTCAGCGACTTGCTTTCAACTCCAAGTACTGGTCCCGAATGCTATTTGTTATCTGCGATTGATACTTGTTACACAGGAACTCCTCCTAGCCCAAACACAAGTCCAACAGGCAGTGTTTGCAACTGTACGATCTTCTTAAGTCCATCTACCTACACCCTCTGTGAAAACAGCATTGACTTTTCTTGGAGTGC
>JANQWV010000071.1 GCA_030729695.1 Flavobacteriales bacterium
ACGCAATTACTTCATTCCACGCTCTTTTCTCAGTTGATCGTAAGCCTCTTGAACTTTAATAAATTTCTCTTGCGCGGCCTTCTGGTATTCATCTCCCAAATCTTTTACTTTATCCGGGTGGTATTTCATAACCATTTTACGGAAGGCTTTTTTTACTTCATCATCGGTGGCTGTCGCTTCTATTTCTAAAATTCTATAAGCCGATGCAGCATCCTTGTAGAACATGGCTTGAATACTCTCGTAATCCTTTTGACTAATGTTCAAGTCGTGTGCAATCTGTTTAATCAACTCGGCTTCAGCCTTCGCTACTTGTCCGTCAGACTTTGCTATTCCAAAGAGATAGTGAAGCAATTGCAAGCGCATCGGATGCTCCATGAAGTCGCGAACCTGATGGCAAACTTCACGAACTGGAATGTCTTTGTTCAACAACTCTTTCAAAATTCCAATTTGCTCTGCAGCAGCAGCTGGGCCAAATTGTCTATCGAAGAATTCGCGGATATACTGAAGTTCGCTCTTCATCAACTTGCCATCTGCTTTCATTACAGCTGCAGATAACACCAATAGAGCAGAGGAAAAGTCACCACGTTGGGTATGACGAGCATACGTTCTGCGTTGAGAACCGGCCTGTTGTTCTTGAGTACTTAACGATTTGTCCTCGGCCATGTAGCCAACTGCAAATCCTATTAATCCGCCAATTGGTCCGCCTAAAGCCCAACCAATGGCGCCTCCAACCCATTTCGCAAATGCCATAATTTATTCGATAATAATTCCAACCGGACAATGGTCCGATCCCATAATTTCATTCATAATAAACGCGTCTTTCACATGCGGAAGGAAATTCTCACTCACCATGAAGTAGTCAATTCTCCAACCTACATTCTTCGCACGCGAGTTGAATCGCGCACTCCACCAACTGTATTTCACCACTTCTGGATAAAAATGTCTGAATGAATCTTTGTATCCAGATGAAATGAAAGTTGAAAGCCCGTCGATTTCACGTTGCGTATATCCCGCGCTCTTGTTGTAATTGCTTTTCGGATTGGCTAAGTCAATGGCTTGATGGGCCACGTTCAAGTCTCCGCACAATACAACAGGTTTTGTTTTTTCTAAATTCTGAAGATGCTTCAGCAAATCGGCATCCCAAGTCTCTCTGTAATCCAAGCGCGCCAATTCAGATCCGCTATTCGGAACGTAAGTATTCACCAAGAAAAATTTGTCATATTCCGCCGTAATGATTCTCCCTTCCTGATCATGCTCTTCAATGCCTAATCCGAAAGTTACGTTCAAGGGCTTTTGCTTCGAGATTAACGCAGTACCGCTGTAACCGGGACGCACAGCAGAACTCGAGTAAATGTGATAACCCGAAATTCCTTGAAGTGCTTCTTGAACCTGCGCGTCGTTTGCTTTCGTTTCCTGCAAGCAAAGGACATCTGGATTCATGATTTGAAAATCTTCGAAGAAGGTTTTCTTCGTTATGGCGCGAACACCGTTTACATTGAATGAAATGAGTTTCATAATAAATTACATGTTTCTTCTGTACTGACCACCTACATTAAATAGGGTAGAAGTAATTTGTCCAAGCGAACAATACTTCACCGATTCCATCAATCGCTCGAACAAGTTTCCTTGTGTAATGGCAATTTTTTGAAGTTCTATCAATTCTTCAGCCGCTTGCGCTTCAAATCCTTTTTGAAGGTTTGAAACGGTTTGAATTTGCATTTCCTTTTCTTCTTCAGTAGCGCGAATGATTTCTTTCGGAAGAATGGTTGGTGAACCTTTTGAAGAAAGGAACGTGTTCACTCCAATAATTGGAAACTCGCCTGTGTGCTTCAATGTTTCGTAGTACAAACTTTCCTCTTGAATCTTTCCACGTTGATACATGGTCTCCATGGCTCCAAGAACTCCGCCACGCTCTGTGATTCTGTCAAACTCTGTCAATACGGCTTCTTCAACCAGTTCAGTAAGTTCTTCAATGATGAATGAACCTTGCATTGGGTTTTCGTTTTTCGCTAATCCCAATTCGCGGTTAATGATTAATTGAATGGCCATTGCTCTGCGAACACTTTCTTCGGTCGGGGTGGTTATAGCCTCGTCGTATGCATTGGTATGTAAACTATTGCAATTGTCATAGATAGCATACAATGCTTGAAGCGTTGTACGAATATCATTGAAGTCAATTTCTTGCGCGTGTAAACTTCTTCCGGAAGTTTGAATGTGGTATTTCAACATCTGCGCGCGCGCATTCGCACCGTATTTCTTCGCCATGGCTTTCGCCCAAATTCGACGAGCAACTCTTCCAATTACAGCATACTCTGGATCAATTCCGTTGCTGAAGAAGAACGAAAGGTTCGGACCGAATTCGTTAATGTCCATACCTCTGCTCAAGTAATATTCAACATAGGTGAATCCATTTGCTAGAGTAAAGGCTAATTGAGTAATCGGATTGGCTCCGGCTTCAGCAATGTGATAACCTGAAATAGATACGCTGTAGAAATTTCTTACTTTGTGTTGAATGAAGTACGACTGCACGTCGCCCATTAAGCGCAATGCAAACTCAGTAGAGAAGATGCACGTGTTCTGTGCTTGGTCTTCTTTCAAGATATCTGCTTGAACCGTTCCGCGCACTACGCTCAACGTTTCAACTTTTATTTTTTCGTAAACCGAAGCCTCTAAAACTTCGTCTCCTGTGCAACCAAGAAGCATCAAGCCTAGTCCGTTGTTTCCTTCCGGAAGTGGACCTTGATAAGTGGGACGTGCTAATCCTTTTGCATCCCACTTCGCTTTCAGAACCACTTCAACTTTCGTTTCCAATTTGTTTTCACGAATGTATTTTTCGCAAGCCTGATCAATGGCCGCATTCATGAAGAAGGCGAGGAGCATAGGCGCCGGACCGTTGATGGTCATAGACACCGAAGTCTTCGGATCAGACAAATCGAATCCGCTGTAGAGTTTCTTCGCATCGTCGAGGCAGCAGATACTAACCCCCGAGTTACCCACTTTTCCGAAAATATCTGGACGGTATCCAGGGTCGTTTCCATACAAGGTAACACTGTCAAACGCAGTAGATAAGCGCTTTGCAGGCATACCCAAACTCACGTAGTGGAAGCGACGGTTGGTTCTTTCAGGTCCGCCTTCACCTGCGAACATACGCGTTGGGTCTTCGCCCTCGCGTTTGAATGGGAATAGACCTGCGGTGTAAGGGAATTCACCCGGAACATTTTCTTGAAGCGACCACTTCACAATGTCGCCCCATGATTTGTATTTTGGAAGAGCCACTTTCGGAATGCGCGAATGGGAAAGCGATTTCGTAGACGCTTCCATTTGAATTTCTTTGTCGCGCACCTTGAAGGTGAAAATTTCTCCGCTGTATGAAGCTTTCTTTGCTTCCCAGTTTTGAAGAAGGTTCCACAAGTGTGGATCGAAATCCATTTTAATACGGTCGAATGAAGCTTCCAAATGTTTGATGGAAATTTCATTGTTCTCGTTGGTCTCACCTTCGCGAAGCGCTGTGAGCGCGATGTTCAGTCCGTATAGTTTTTCAGCAATCTCGGATTGCTTGTTTACCCAGGCGTCGTATGCGCGATTGGTTTCAGCAATTTCAGATAGGTATCGAGTTCTGTTAGGTGGAATAATGTACACCTTCTCGCTTTGCTCGGCGGTGAGTTCAAACGTTGTTTGAAATTTCGCTTGTGTCTTTTCATTCAACTTGTCAATGATCATGCGGAACAAGCTATTCGTCCCGGGATCATTGAATTGCGAAGCAATAGTCCCAACCACAGGAAGGCTGTCTTCAGGCGCATCCCACATTTGGTGGTTGCGAATGTATTGCTTGCGCACATCGCGCAGCGCATCTAGCGCTCCGCGCTTATCGAATTTATTAATAGCCACGACATCTGCGAAGTCGAGCATGTCGATCTTCTCCAATTGACTGGCTGCGCCGAATTCCGGAGTCATGATGTACAATGCGACATCGCTGTGATCCATGATCTCCGTATCGCTTTGCCCAATGCCGCTAGTTTCTAAAACAATGAGATCGAATTGGGCAACTTTCAACACGTTAACGGCTTCGGCCACGTGCTTGGAAAGGGCCAAGTTACTTTGACGTGTTGCAAGCGATCGCATGTAGACGCGGTCGTTTTTAATGGCGTTCATTCGAATGCGATCGCCAAGTAATGCACCGCCGGTCTTTCTTTTCGAAGGATCGACAGAGATAATGCCGATGTGCTGATCAGGAAAATCTAAAAGGAAGCGGCGAACGAGTTCGTCGACCATACTTGATTTTCCTGCTCCGCCTGTTCCGGTAATACCGAGAACGGGCGTAGATGAAGCTTTCGCTTTTTCCTGCAGCTGGGCAATAAACGCTGCGTGGTCTTCGGGGAAGTTTTCAGCTGCAGATATAACCTGCGCTAAGCATGCGTCTTTTTTCGAAGCAATGTCTTCGATTGAATAATTCAATGTTTTTCCAGTTGGAAAATCGCAGCGCTCAACCAAATCGTTGATCATCCCTTGAAGTCCCATGGCGCGTCCGTCATCTGGATGATAGATACGCGTAATGCCGTAATCTTGAAGTTCTGCAATTTCTTCAGGAAGAATAGTTCCGCCACCACCACCGAAAATCTTAATGTGTCCGCAGCCTTTTTCCTTCAATAAATCAAACATGTATTTGAAGTATTCTGTGTGACCGCCTTGATAGCTCGTCATGGCAATGGCTTGCGCATCTTCTTGAATGGCAGTGTTTACAACCTCTTCAACGCTTCTGTCGTGTCCCAAGTGAATGACTTCACATCCGGTAGACTGAATAATTCTGCGCATGATGTTAATGGCAGCATCGTGTCCGTCGAAAAGGGATGCTGCTGTTACAATGCGAATTTTGTTTTTTGGAGTATATGGAATGGCTTCTTGCATAGTTCTAAAATAGTGTCGCGAATTTACGAAGAGCAGAGGGAAAACCTTGACTTTCTCAACGGTTAAGTTATGTTACTTAATTGTTAAGCACTTAAAGATAGATTTACTTTTATTTAACGCTATCGAAATCTACTTTTTTCAAGAATGGAATTTCTTTGTTTTATGCAAGAAGAAATAAAACTACCTTATATCCCCATTGGAATGGAGGGTGATTTCGCCCATTTTTCTAGGGCACTCGCTCACCCTGCTCGTGTCACCATTCTCATGGAGATGATGAAAAACGAGGGAGTAGTTGAGGGGCGTGTTGTTGATGTACCTGGTATGTCACCTTCGACTGTTATTCAGCACCTCAGGGAAATGAAGAAAAGTAGTATTATAGATGGAAGAATATTTGGAATGCGCTCCAAGTACTGGATTTCGAAAGATGCGATGGAGTTTTTTCAGAAAACTTCAAAAGAGTTCTTTGCCACTTTCGAAACATTAATTTAACATTGAGGTTCGAATGTTAACTCAAAGATAATTCAAGTTTAAAATTTATTCAAACTATCTGTGTTTGTTTCGCATTCATGAAAATTAATGATGAAATGAGAAAAAAATCAATCCTGTTTTTGATGTTTTTGTCTTGCCTGACTGCTGGCGCACAGACTGTTATTAAAGGAACTGTCCTAAATTCTTCAGCTGAACCTGTTGTTGGGGCAATCATTATTGTTGAAGGAACCTCTTACGGTGCAGCTTCGAATGCGTTCGGTGAATACAACATTGATGTTAAGAATGGTGGTAATTACACCATTGAGGTAAAAGCTATTTCTTACGCGACCCAAAAGATTTCTGGAATTGAAGTCGCTTCCGGAAAGGAAATCAAAGCAGATATAGTTCTTCAATCGGAATCATTCATGGTTGGTGGAGGAGTGGAAATTAAAGATTTCCGCAAGACGAGCACAGAAGCTGCCGTTATCATGGAAATGCGTGAGGCGAAAGGTGTGGTAAGTGGAGTAGGTGCTGTTCAAATTCAAAAGGGACAGGATAGAAATGCTTCTGAGGTTGCAAGAAGAATTCCAGGGGTAACTATTATCGATAATCGTTTCGTTATGGTTCGCGGATTGACCGAGCGTTATAACGCTGTTATGATGAACGGTGTATTGGTTCCATCATTGGAGCCAGATGTGCGTTCATTTTCTTTCGACCTTATTCCAAGTCAAGCGATAGATCGCTTCTTAATCTTCAAATCACCTTCGCCAGATCTTCCAGGAGAATTCGCAGGTGGTGCTATTAATGTTTATACCAAGAACTTCCCAGATTACAAGACTTCTCTGGATGTTAGCATGGCTACAAACTACCGTTCGAACACAACAGGACAAGAATTTTTGAGCAACGTAAATTCATCTTCAGAAGCATTAGGTTTTGACAATGGAACACGTGACTTGCCTTCAGATTTTCCAAGTAATGTTCGTAATGCAACAACTGAGGAGGAGCGCAGAGCCCTAAGCTTAGCACTTCCAAATTCATGGGGATATGAGTCAGGAACTGCACTTCCCGACAGAAGAGTTAAGGTGTCTTTCGGTAAGCGTTTTCAAACCGAAAAAGTACAATTCGGAAATTTCACAGCGATTAGTTATTCAAGAACCGCTCTTCGTCAAAATTCTCGTCGTTTAGATTATAATGTATATGATGAAGCAACGCAGGTAAGCGATACGGTCTTTTCATTCGACGACATGATCTATCAAAAGAATGCTAACGTGGGTGTCCTTCACAACTGGGGAATGAAAACCGACAAGAGTTTCATCGAATTCAAGAATTTCTTGAATCAAAATGGTCTTCAGTCGAACACCTTCAGAACTGGAAGAGCATTGGAAGAAGGTAACTACCGTCAGGAGTATTCTTTCCGTTACACCGAGCGTCGCATGTATAACACGCAATTGACGGGAACACACAAGTTATTCAAAGGAAAGGGAAGTTTAAATTGGGCTTTAGGTTATGCGCAAACAAGAAGAAACGATCCGGATTGGAAGCGTATTCGTTACACCCGTCCATTGGACGGTTCAGATGAGAACTTCCACGCTTACTTCACAACAGTGGCTCAGCCTTTCTTCTCAGGAAGATTGTTCATGAACTTGAAAGAAGATGTAAGAACGTATGCTGCAAACTACGAGCATAAGTTAAAGCAATTAAATACGGATAAAGAAAAGCCACGCTTTGCAACCATTAAAGCAGGCTTCTACATTGAAGACAAAGACCGTGATTTCGGTTCTCGCAACTTAGGTTATGTAATCAATGCTTTCGATTTCGATTGGAACAAAGACACCACGAGTATTGCGAATATTTTAGCTCCTGAGAATATGGTCGACTCAACCGGATTCTTATTAGATGAAGACACGCGTGGAGCAGATAAGTACCACGCTTCTTCAAACCTATATGCAGGTTATGCAATGCTTACTTTACCCTTCGAAAAATTAACCATTTCAGGTGGTATTCGCTTGGAGCAAAATTCGCAAGTGTTAACCAGTGCTGATATTACAGGAACGCCAATTGTAGCGACGCTAGACTCGTTGATTTTCCTTCCTTCAATAAATGTATCTTATACTTTAAGTAAGAAAACAACATTAAGAGGTGCGTATGGTAAAACTGTAAACAGACCAGAGTTTCGTGAATTGGCGCCTTTCAGTTTTTACGATTTCGAAAACAACTTCATCAACAGTGGTAATCCAAATTTGACCTTCGCAACAAACTCAAATGCGGATTTACGTATTGAGCACTATCCATCAAACACTGAATATTTAAGTGCCGCTGTATTTTATAAAGAGTTTAACAATCCAATTGAGCCGTACTTCGTTCCGGGTGTCGGATCAGGTGGAACACGTAGCTTCGCTCCGGGCAATGCGTTGGGTGCAACCAGCTACGGGGTGGAGTTCGATATTCGTAAGTCATTGAAAGAAATGACTGCGAACAGAATTCTGCAAAACATGACTTTGGTAGCTAACGCTTCTTTCATTAAGTCGGATATTCAAGTAAGTGCAGATGGATTGGCTTCAGGATTGAATCCAAATCGTCCAATGGTGGGACAATCTCCGTATATCATTAACGGTGGATTGTATTACGACAACGACTCATTAGGATGGCAAATCACGGTGTTGTACAACCGCATTGGCCCTCGTGTTACGATCGTAGGTATTCCTGATATCCCAGAGGTATATGAAATGTCTCGCGACATGTTAGATATTGCTATTACAAAATCGTTCAAGAACGGATTCTCTGTTCGTGCTGGTGTTCAAGACGTATTGAAACAAGATTTCGTATTCCTTCAAGATGCTAATCAGGATGGTAAATTAAGTCGCGCAAATGACCAACGTCTTCAATACTTCAACAGAGGTAATTACTGGAGTGTAACCTTGAGTTATAAGTTTAGAGAAGACGTTAAAGCATCGAAGGGAAAGAAGTAACATAACATTCTCTTAAAGAACATAACATTCTCCTTCGAATTGCATAATGAATCCTTAAGCGCTTCATCATGTTCCTGTAAACTATAACTAGGAGGTTTGCACAAACAAATTTAAACCATGAAAAAACTTTTATTCTCGTTCGCGCTAATGATGGCAGCATTCAGCAGCCAAGCGCAGATTGTGGTAAGTGGAAACATTGACATCAATGGTACTACTACCTGGACAAACAATAACATTTACATCCTTTCTGGATTCGTAAAGGTTACAGCTAACGATACTTTGGTTATTCAACCGGGTACAATCATCAAAGGAGATCTCGTTACCAAAGGATCTTTAATTATTGAACGTGGGGCTTACATTCACGCTCAAGGTACGCCTGAGCAGCCTATTGTTATGACCTCTCAGAAAGCTGCCGGACAAAGAAGTTACGGTGACTGGGGTGGATTGATTATTTGTGGAAGAGCTGCAGTTAACTCTCCAGCTAACGCAGGTAACGGAACAGCGGCAGGTGAAGCAGTCGTTGAAGGTGGAGTAGGTTCTATCTACGGAGGTGGAGCTAACCCAGATGCAAACGACAACTCTGGAATCATCAGTTACGTTCGTATTGAGTTCGGTGGAATTCCTTTTCAACCAAACTCAGAAATCAACGGTTTAACCATGTGTGGTGTTGGTAATGGAACAACCATTGACCACGTTCAAGTTTCTTATTGTGGTGACGATGCTTTCGAATGGTTCGGTGGTAACGTTAACGTGAAGAACATTATTTCTTACCGCAACTGGGACGATGATTTCGATACAGATTTCGGATACCGCGGTAACGTACAATTCGCATTAGCTGTGCGCGACCCACAAATCGCTGACCAATCGGGTTCTAACGGCTTCGAGTCAGACAACGACGCAAGCGGAAGCACTGCAACTCCAAACACGCAACCTCACTTTTCAAACGTTACTATTGCAGGTCCGCTTTTGTTCCCAATAACCATGAATTCAAACTACAAGCGTGCTTTACATTTGAGAAGAAGAACTGAAACGAGCACGTTCAATAGTGTTTTTGCAGGTTACCCAGTTGGACTTCTAATTGAAAGTTCATCTACACAAGCAAATGCTACAGCAAATACACTTCGCTTCAAGAACAATGTAATTGCTCAAATGAACGATTCATTAGCATGTACAACTTCAGCAAATCCAAACAACGTAAATGGTTCTTTCAACATTACGAACTTCTTCAACGCAAACTCAAACGCTTTGGTAAACACAGGTTCTGAACTTGGTTGGAATAGTATCAGCCTATCAAATCCAGACTTCTCAATTCAGGCTAACTCTCAGCTAGCTTCAGGAGCAGATTTCTCTGATTCATATTTACAAGACGCATTCTTCACTCCAGTATCTTTCCGCGGTGCAATTGGTTCAGAAGACTGGACTTCTTGTTGGGCTGAGTGGGATCCACAAAATGCGAACTACTCTTCAGCAATGAACAACGCAATCACTGCGACTGTATCAGCTACTGGTTCTTCTTCAATCTGCGAAGGTTCTATGGTTACTTTGAACGCTACTTCTTCAGATGCAACTTCTGAATTCGTATGGAGCAACAACGGTACTACCGGTGCAACACAAGATTTCATGACTGCGGGTAACTACAGTGTAACTGCTCGCAACGACAAAGGTTGTACAGCCACTTCTAACGTTGTTACGGTTATCGTAAACCAGAACCCAACTGTTTCTATTTCTGCTAACGGAAGCACTTCTTTCTGCACAGGCGGAAGCGTTGAAATCACGTCTTCACAAGTTGGTGGAAATGTTTGGAACACAAATGCTACTGCTGATGCGATCACAGCTACTGCTACGGGTGATTTCTCTTTGGAATACACAGATGCAAACGGTTGTTCAGCTTCTTCAAACACCATTAGCGTTAACGTAAGTGATTCTCCAATCCCTACTATCTCTGCTAACGGAAGCACTTCAATTTGCGACGGTACTTCAGTGACACTTTCAGCTTCAGCTGCTGATTCATATGCTTGGACATTCAACGGGATTGGTCTTTCTGAAACGACTCAAACTATTGACGTTACACTTGAAGGTCTTTACACAGTGAACGTTACAAATGCTGACGCTTGTAACGGAGTAGGTGCTTCGGCTCCAATCTTCATCTCTGTAAACGCTACACCAACAGCAGACGCTTCCTTCACTCAAACGAACGGAAGCTACACTGTACAGTTCTTGAACAACTCGACTAACGCAACTTCTTACTCTTGGAACTTCGGTGACGGAAACACTTCAACATCTGCTAACCCTTCGCATACATATGCTACAGGTGGAGATTTCACAGTGGTTCTTACAGCAACTAACGGAGATTGCTCGAACACGTTCACTATTAACTTGACTAGCGTTGCAGTTTCGGAAAACGTTGCTTTCGAAAACCTAATGGTTTTCCCTAATCCAACAGAAAACGAATTGAACATTCAATTCAGCTCTTTCGATTCAGGTATCATGAACGCTACGATCTTCAACTTAGCTGGACAAGTTGTTTCTGCTGAAGCATTCGCTGTGAACGCTGGAAACATGTTCCACACCATCGACACTTCAAACTTAGAAAGCGGAGTTTACTTCGTGAACCTAAGCAACAACACTTCAAACATTACCATCCGCGTAATTAAGAAATAGTAG